>JBCDKT010000047.1 GCA_038746285.1 Bacteroidota bacterium | reverse complement strand
GTTGAGCGAGCCGGACTGTACCTGGACGACCGGGCTGACCGGGTTGGAGCCGAGGAAGGCCTGGTAGAAGACCACGCCGGACTGTGCCGAGGCGGTGTTGTTGGTCACGGTGTAGGTGAAGTTGGCCGTGCCGGGGGCGGTCACGGTCTGCGACTCGGGGTTCGCGTCGATC
This sequence comes from Bacteroidota bacterium, assembly GCA_038746285.1. NCBI lineage: Bacteria > Pseudomonadati > Bacteroidota > Bacteroidota bacterium. The sequence goes on along the minus strand of JBCDKT010000047.1, from coordinate 31,210 downwards.
ACGAACGGCGGGTCGCCGCCTCCGTCGTCGAACATGGTCTCGCTGCCACCGGCGGTAATCTCGCGGACGTCCGTCCCAGCGCTGCCGATCTTGCCGACGAGCGTCGTGGCACCCGTGGTCAGGTCGACGGTGCGAAGCTCAGCCGGGTTGTTGCCCGCGCCGAACTCGTCGTCGTTGAAGGCATAGAGGTAGAGCGTGCCGTCGTCGTTGTCGAAGTCCGCCGCCTGGGCGAAGTTGCCGTTGAAGCCAGCCGCGCCGAGGAGCGTCGCCGAGCCGTCGGCGAGGTCCGCCTCGTAGATCGCGTCCTCGATGATGCTGTGGTAGTAGCCAACACCGCCCGTGCTGATGCCGAGACCGACAGAGCAGGTGGCCTCAGTGGTCGAACCGACGAGGGTGGTCGTCAGCGCATCGAAGTCCACCGTGTAGAGGGACGTCTCAGTCGAGCAGTCCGACGTGATGGCGTAGAACTGGCCGGAGCTGTAGTCCCAGGCCAGGTCACCGACCTCGATCAGGCCAATGTTGCCGAGGAGTGTTTCCGCACCCGTGGCCGCATCCACTGTGAGGGCGTTGCCCGCGAAGTCGATGACGAAGAACGTCGACAGGTCGTTGCCTGCGAAGTCACCGGCGTTGACGAAGGCCGGAGCGGTCGTCGGGCCAATCAGGGTGGTCGTCGGGACGTCCTGCGCGAAGCGGACGAACTGAGGACCCTGGACGGCATCGAAGTTGTTGACCGCGTCGAAGCCGAAGACGGTGTCCATCGGGCCGGAGCGGTCCAGGGAGACATCGTCCGAGTCGATGGAGCGGGCACACTCAGCGGGGAACGGGCCGGCCGTCGTGGCGAGGCCGCGGCAGTTGTCCTGCGCGAACGTGATGGGGGTGAGCGCCACGCAGAGAGCTGCTACGCTGAAAAGGCGTACGAGCTTGTTCATGGGTGTGTAAGGGTTTAGATGAAGGGATCAAAGCCGCTCGGCTCAGAAGGAGCCAGCGGCGCATGTCCTATAACTAACACGGTTCTAGTGCAAAAGTCAAGTAGATCTTGAAGCTAGAGGCGCTATCTGGTTGCGCTTTTGGCGCAAATCAACGCTTGGGCTGTGTAGGCAGACAAAAAAGGGGACCCCGGCACACAGCCGAGGTCCCCAACTGCGCGCGCGAAGTCGCGCCGCGCCGGAGCGGTGACGAGCCTACTGCACGAGCGTGAGCCGCCCGCTCTTCACGAGGCCGTCCGCTACCAAGCGGTAGACGTAGGTGCCTGTGGCGAGGCCGCGCGCGTCAAGCGTCGCCGTGTGCGTGCCAGCCTCGACGGTGCCTTCCGTCAGCACCGCCACTTCGCGCCCGAGCACGTCGTAGACGGCCAAGCGCACCTCGGCGGCCTCGCCGAGCGAGAACGTCAGCGCGGTCTCGCCCGCGAACGGGTTCGGGTAGACCGAGACCTCGGCCGGTGCAGCCGAGGCCGAAGCTGCGGTCTGGCCGTCGCGCGTCAGCCACGAATCCGCGTTGGAGACGCCCCAGGTGTTTGCCGAGAGCGTGGCCGAAGCGGTCACGTCGAGCAGAAGGCTCACCGTCCTGGCCGGGCCGGGCCCGTCGGGCGTCACCGTGAGGTCCACGCGGTACGTGCCCGGTTGCGCGTCGGACGCCACCTCGGCGTCGAACGAGATCTCGCGCAGGCAGGTCCGCGCACCGACCGACCCGCTGCCGACGCGCACCTCCGGCGAGGCCGGGCTGCCGTCGAGGAAGAACCGGTAGGTCAGGTCACCGGACAGCCCGGCGGGTAGCCCGTTGCAGACCTGGAACGACACGCGGGCCGATCCGCCCTGCGGGACACTCTGCGCCGCGGTCGAAGCCGAGAGGCTGTAGGCGTTGCGAGGCGTCCGGCTGGACCCGGACCCGATCTGGTTGCGGCCACCGGGGATGATCCCTCCGAGCCGGCCAATGAACGTCGTGCTGCCGCTCGACGTGTCCACCGCGCGGAGCTCGCCCCGTTGAGGGTCGTTGTTGTAGGCGTAGGCGTAGAGCGTCCCGTCGATGTTGCTGAAGTCCATCCCCTGCCCGAAGTTCGGGTCGAAGTCCAGCGCGCCGACGATCGTGACGGCACCGTTGTTCTTGTTGATGGTGCCGAGCTCGTTGCGGTTGAGGCCGTAGGCGTAGAGCGTCCCGTCGACGGGGTCCGACGCCAGCGCGATCCCGCAGAGGAAGCCCTGATTCGGGGCCGCAACCTGCGTCCGCCGTAGCCGGTCGAAGTCAACCTCGAAGAGGCCGGTCCGGCTGCCGCAGCGGGCACCGAGTGCGTAGAAGACCTCGTCCTCGTAGTCCCAGGTCAGGGCCGTCCAGGTGAAGTCTTCCGGTGGGTCAATCCGGCCCAGCGAGGTGATGACGCCCGTGTTGGCGTCGACCGAGAAAGCGCGGCCCACGGCATCGAGGCCGTACCACGTTGTCAGGTCGTTGCCGCGGAAGTCGCCCGCGTTGATGAACTCGTCGGGGTTGAGCGGAGCGACGAGCATGTAGGTGCCGGGCCGGTCTTCCTCGAGCCGGACAAAGGCTGAGTTCTGGAAGTCGTGCCCGAACGACTGGGCGTTGTCTACCAGCCGGGCCGCCGCCACAGGGCCAGCGGCTTCCGAGAGCGCGGCACATGCCGCGGGAGCTGCGCCCTCAGAGACAAGCGTTGGGTTGCAGGGGATGTCCTGGGGGGCCGACTGCTGAGCAGGTGCCAGCGAGGCGAACGCTACGCAGAGCGCCGCCACGCAGAGGATGCGTGGGGTGGATGTCATGGGTACAGAGGTGGTTGGGTGTGGTGGTTGTACGCGTCGCAGAGTGGTAGGGGGCGACACGGTTGGGCATCCTGAAGGAAACGATGCGAGGGCAAGAAGTCAAGAGGCAGCCAACAAGAAGTGACAATGACAGGACGGGTTTCCACTTCGCGGAGGTGTAGGGCGTCTTGTCACAACCTGGGAAGGCTTGCATAGCAGGTTAGATAGATGAATACATAGGTTAGATTGCATGGTCTACTTGGTCTGGATGAGACAGAACGCACCTCACGCAAGGTGGGGGTTTCCCCTATGGGGATGTGTTCCGGCGGGCGCACATCGCAACCTCCTCTCGTCCCTAGCCCGGTCTCGCACGGGACGTATATTGGGTCCGTCGCACAACCTATACTTTACACCACGGCTCAGGAGACCGTAATGAAAGCTTACCAGCAACCCCGCATCACCGTCTACGGTGACATCGTCGAAATCACAGCCACGCTCGGCGACCCGTTCACGGGTGACCAGTCGTTCGACGTGGACGGCAACGTGATCGAGGAAGGACTCAACTCGGTCAACCAGTGCCCGACCGTCGACAACGAGGGCTGCTTCTTCAACGAAGGCGGCGCTCCGTAAGGAACGACCTCAACGCGGCTGCCGGCCGAGGCTGGCAGCGTGTGCAGGCTCCAGAGACCCCCGTCTCTGGAGCCTGTTTGTATTTCGCTACGGAAGCGCTTCCCGGTGTCTAGCCGTGCAGGCCGGCCGGCGGTCCACGCGGCGCCCGGACGGCTTCGCGCGTCGGCGGTATCTTCGGCGCTCGCGTGCCTCAGTGCTTCAGCCTTTCGATGCCCTCGCCGTCCTCCCCCCGCGTCGTGCTCGCCGGTCCGTTCTTCCCGTACCGGGGTGGGATCGCGCACTTCAACAACCGGCTCGCCCAGGCCCTGGCCGAGCGGTCCGACGTGCGGATGCTGAGCTTCCACCGGCAGTACCCGTCGCTGCTCTTCCCCGGCGAGACGCAGTACGAGGACACGCCGTGGGACCTCCCCGGCACGCCCATGCGGCTCATGGACTCAGTCAACCCGCTCGCTTGGAAAAAGGCCGGCGACTGGCTCGCGGCGCAGCGGCCGGACGTGGTGGTGCTCGCCCACTGGATTCCCTTTTTTGTCCCGGCCTACCTCGTGATGCTGCGCCGGATGCGGAAGGCGCTCCGCGCTGCAGGCGCGCCGCAGCCTGAGGTGACGCTGTTTCTCCACAACGTCCACCCCCACAAGCCCTTCCCGTTCACAGCCCCGCTGATGCGCGCGCTCGTCGGCGCGGCGGACTCGTACTTCACGCTCTCCGAGCACATCTCGGACGACCTCCGGGCGCTCAGGCCCGAGGCCCGCGTGCTCGAGGCCTTTCACCCGGTCTACGACATTTTCGAGGACGCCGTCCCGGCCGCCGAGGCGCGCGAGCGGCTCGGCCTCCCGGACCGGCCGACGCTGCTCTTCTTCGGCGTCATCCGGCGGTACAAGGGACTGGACCTGCTCGTCGAGGCCCTCCCCAAAGTGCGTGAGCGGGTCGACGTGCAGCTCATCGTGTCAGGCGAGTTCTACGAGGACGAGGACGAGGTCAAGGCCCGCGTCGCCGACCTCGGCCTCGACGATGGGCCGGAGCCGGCGGTGCGCTTCTTCCCCGGCTACGTCCCAAACGAGGAAGTCCACCTCCACTTCTGCGCCTCCGAGCTCGCCGTGCAGCCCTACCGCACCGCGACCCCGAGCGGCGTCGTCCAGACCGCGTTCTACTTCGGCGTCCCGCTCGTCGTCTCCGACCTCGGCGTGCTGGCCGAGATGGTGCCCGACGGGGAGGCCGGCTACGTCGTCCCGCCGGAGGACGTGGACGCACTCGCCGGCACGATTGTCCGCTTCTTCGAGGGCGACCGGGCTCCGCTGATCGAGGGGGCGAAGGCCCAGGGTGACCGCTATTCGTGGGACGCGCTCGTCGACGAGCTGCTGCCGTTTCTCACCCACTCCGAACCCATTTCCCGGGCAAGTTGATGCAGAAAGTCCTCGTCACCGGAGGGGCCGGGTTCGTCGGCCGCCACCTCGTCCGCCGCCTGCTGGAGCGCGGCGACGAGGTCCACTGCGTCGATCCCGTCGTGGACTTCACCGGCGGCATCCGCCCCGCCGACGGCTGGCCCCTCTTCGAGCCGCGTGACCACGACGGCTTCCACTTCTACGAGGAGGACTGCCGCCTCTTCTTCCGGCACCGACCCGGCGAGGCCTTCGACACCGTCTTCCACCTCGCCGCGATCGTCGGCGGGCGGCTCGTGATCGAGAACAATCCGCTCGCCGTGGCCGACGACCTCTCGATCGACGCCGAGTACTGGCAGTGGGCGGCGAAGGCAAGGCCCGGGCGGACGGCCTGCTTCTCGTCGAGCGCGGCCTACCCGGTGGATCTCCAGCGCGAAGGTGACTACGTCTTGTTGAAGGAAGACATGATCACCTTCGAGGGCGACATCGGGATGCCGGACCTATCGTACGGCTGGAGCAAGCTGACGGTCGAGTACCTCGCCCGGCTCGCCCACGAGCGGCACGGGCTGAAGTCGGTCTGCTACCGCCCGTTCTCGGGCTACGGCGAGGACCAGGACGACACCTACCCCTTCCCGAGCATCTGCAAGCGCGCCATTGCCAACCGGGGGGCCGACGTGCTCAACGTCTGGGGCACCGGCGAGCAGATGCGCGACTTCGTCCACATCGAGGACTGCGTCACCGGCATTCTCCAGACCGTCGAGCAGGTCGACGACGGCGACGCGGTGAACCTCTCGACGGGCGTCTACACCACCTTCAAGCAGTTCGCCCGGATGGCGGCCGAGACGTGCGGCTACGCGCCGGAGGTGGTCGGCCTCTCGGACAAGCCCTCCGGGGTCTTCGCCCGCGGCGGCGACACCGCCAAGCAGCGCGCCCTCGGCTTCGAGGCCGAGACCGACTTCCGCACCGGCATCGAGCGCGCGATTGCCTACTACGAAGCGCAGTCCGGCTGAGAGCGCGCGGAGAGAAGGAGGGCATCCGTCCGGCCCTCCCGCTCCTTCCACGCCCCCCATTCTCCCCACGCCCTCGTCCATGGACTACGATCCTGTCAAAGACCGGCTCGGCGACGCGTTCGGGCGCTCGCCGGCGCTAAACAAGGTCTTCTACCGCCTGCTCGACACGGTCTTCCTGCGCTCGTGGTACGTCCGCCGCGAACTGCGGGCGCTGATCGAGTCGATGCCTGCTGGGCGGCCCGTTCGTGTGCTCGACGCTGGGACCGGGTTCGGGCAGTACGCTCACTTCCTCCTCGACCAGTTCCCGCACGTCGAGGTCACGGCTGTCGATGTGAAGGCCGGCTACCTCGCCCGCGCCCGGAGCTTCTTCGACCAGACGCCCCACGCAGGCCGCATCACCTTCCGCCAACTCGACCTCACCGAGCCGATGGCCGAGGAGGCTGCCTACGACCTCTGCCTGAGCGTCGACGTGATGGAGCACATCGAGGACGACCGGGCGGTCTTCCGCAACTTCCGGCGCGTGCTCCGGGCGGGCGGCTACGTGGTCGTCAACACGCCGAGTGACCAGGGGGGGAGCGGCGTGACCGAGGAGGGCGGGGAGAGCTTCATCGGCGAGCACGTCCGCGACGGCTACCCGCCGGCCGAGCTGCAGGAGAAGCTGGAGACGGCGGGGCTGGAGGTCGTCGACTGGATGTACACCTACGGGCGCTACGGCTCGGCCGGGTGGCGGCTCCTCGTCAAGTGGCCCATCGGGCTCTTGAACCGGAGCATGGCGTTTGGCGCGCTGCTGCCCTTCTACTATCTCCCCGCGCTCCCGGCCGGCCTCGCCCTCAACGCCCTCGACCTCCGCGAGTCGAACCCGACAGGCACCGGGCTGCTGATGATCTCGCAGAGGCCGGATTGAACGTCCGGCTTACCCGAAGCGTACCACACGCTGCACCGCGACCCCGAGCCCATGCCTGCGACCCTGCTGCGCCCCCACACGTTCACCGTGGACGAATACCACGCGATGGCTGAAGCCGGCGTGCTTGGCGAGGACAGCCGCGTCGAACTCATCGACGGAATCATCACCGCCATGTCTCCTGTTGGTGCCGCCCACATCGCTTGCGTCAATCGTCTCAACGACCTGTTCACCCGGCTCAGGTTTGAACTGGAGGGTGCGTTCGTCGTCAGCGTGCAGAACCCCGTCCGGCTCGGGCCGAAGCAGGAGCCGGAGCCGGACCTTGCCCTCCTGCGTCCCTTCGCCGAAGTGCGGATGCCCGAGGCGGCCGACGCGCTCCTCGTCGTCGAGGTGGCCGACACGACGCTGGCGACGGACCGGGCGGTGAAGGCCCCGCGCTACGCGGCGGCCGGCGTGCCCGAAGTCTGGATTGTGGACCTCGGCGGCGGCCAGGTCGAGGTCTACCGGCAGCCTGGGGCGGTGGGCTACGTCGAGGCCCGCATCGCAGAGCCAGGCGAGACGCTGAGGTTCGCAGCGATTCCCGAGGCCGGTGAGGTTGCCGTCTCGGACGTGCTCGGGGTGTAGGCTCCGAGCGGAATTCGTCGGCGCGGGCGGGCGTCGGGCCTTACCTTGACCGGACCCCGCGCACCCACCCTCGGCTCCCATGCAGACCAAGTACCTCTTCGTCACCGGCGGCGTGACGAGTTCTCTCGGCAAGGGCATCTTCTCGGCCTCGCTCGGCCGCCTCCTGGAGGCGCGCGGGCTGCGGGTCACGATCCAGAAGTTCGACCCCTACATCAACGTCGACGCCGGGACGATGAACCCGTACGAGCACGGCGAGGTCTTCGTCACCGACGACGGGGCCGAGACCGACCTCGACCTCGGGCACTACGAGCGCTTCCTCGGCGTCCCGATGAGCCAGGCCAACAACGTCACGACGGGCCGGGTCTACTCGGGCGTGATCGAGAAAGAGCGCGCCGGGGAATACCTCGGCAAGACGGTCCAGGTCGTCCCCCACGTCATCGACGAGATCAAAGGGTGGATGCGCAAGCTCGGCGAGACGGGCGAGGTCGACGTCGTCATCACCGAGGTCGGCGGGACGGCGGGCGACATCGAGAGCCTGCCCTACCTCGAGGCGATCCGGCAGTTCGCGCTCGAAGAGGGGCGCTCGAACGTGTGCCTCGTCCACCTCACGCTCGTCCCGTACCTCGCCGCGGCGGGCGAGCTCAAGACCAAGCCGACCCAGCACTCGGTCAAGACGCTCCAGAGCTACGGCCTCCAGCCCGACGCCCTGGTCTGCCGCACCGAGCACCCGCTCCCGGCTGACGTCCGGCGCAAGATCGCCAACTTCTGCAACGTCGAGGAGCGCGCTGTCGTGCAGGCGCTCGACGCCGAGACGATCTACGAGGTCCCGCTCCTGCTCCGCGAGCAGGGCATCGACGAGGTGGTGATCGAGAAGCTCCGCCTCGCCGAAGAGACCGACGCGCTCGGCGAGGTCGAACTCGACCGGTGGATCGGGTTCCTGCAGCGCCTCAAGCACCCGACGGGCAAGGTCCGCGTCGCGCTCGTCGGGAAGTACGTCGAGCACCAGGACGCCTACAAGTCGATCTCGGAGAGCTTCATCATCGCCGGGGCGTCCCACAGCGTGCAGGTCGAGGTCGTCCCGGTCCACGCGGAGCGCGTCACGGCGGCGAACGTGGCGGACCTCCTCGGCGGCGTCTCGGGCGTGCTCGTCGCGCCCGGCTTCGGGGAGCGCGGGATCGAGGGCAAGATCGAGGCCGTCCGGCTCGCGCGCGAGCGCGGCGTCCCGTTCCTCGGCATCTGCCTCGGGATGCAGTGCGCGGTGATCGAGTTTGCCCGCAACGTCTGCGGGTGGGCCGACGCCCACTCGGCCGAGTTCGACCTGGACTCGCCGAAGCCCGTCATCGCCCTGATGGACGAGCAGAAGGAGGTCACCGAGAAAGGCGGGACGATGCGCCTCGGCGAGTACGCCTGCCGCCTCGAACCCGGCTCTCACGCGCACGCGGTCTACGGCGAGCCCGAGATCGGCGAGCGCCACCGCCACCGCTACGAGGTCAACAACCACCTCCGCTACAAGCTCAAGGAGCATGGCATGGCCTTCACCGGCCTCAACCCGGCGCGCGACCTCGTCGAGATCGTCGAGTTGCCGCAGGACGTACACCCGTGGTTCGTCGGCGTGCAGTTCCACCCGGAGTACCGGACGACGGTGCAGCGCCCGCACCCGCTCTTCGTCGCGTTCATCGGGGCGGCCGTGGAGCACGCGACCGAAGCCGGCACGCTCGACATGCCGCGCCCGCTGAGCGCGACGCGCAAGGTCCGCCGCGCCTCGGCGAAGGTGCTCCGCAGCGGCGACGGCGAAGCGGGCCTCCCCGCCGGCGTAGCTCGGCCGGACTGAGGCTGCGGCGACGTTCGCTGCCTCGTCCGCGACGCCCGGCCGCTGATGCCGAGACGGGGCCTTTTGATGTGACCCGGCGCAGGGCTGCACCGGGTCGGGGCTATCTTCCGGGCATGGCTCCCCTCCGATCGGTCCTGCGGCTCGCGCTCGTGCTCTGCCTCGTGCTGAGCACCCAGGGCCTGCTGCTCGTGCAGGGGGCGTTCCTCCTCCGGCAGGACTTCGTGATCGAGCACCTCTGCGTCAACCGTGGCATGCCGGAGCTGGAGTGCGAAGGGACGTGCTTTCTGACGAGGCAACTCCACGAGCAGCGCGAGCGCCAGGAGGAGCGCAACGCCGCCAGCGTCGAAGTCCTGCTCACGCTCGGCTGGTTCTTCGGCGAGGGCGTGGCGCTCCCCGACCCGCCGACGCACGACCGCGCCTACACCTCCGATCCGTCGCCCCTCCCGGCGGCTGCGTTTGCCAGCAACGTGTTCCGCCCGCCGCGCGCCTAGCGCCGGGCCTCGCAACACGACCTCGACGCCTCGCACCGTGCGGGGCGTTCTCCTCGCACGTTCCAACGCTGGTAACCTATGCCTACTCGATCCCTAGGCGCCGCCCTCGCGGCCGCGCTCTTCCTCTTCGCCCTTCCCCTCCACGCTCAGTCTTGGACCTCGCAGCGCCCGGACGGCCACGCCCCCATCGGGGTGATGGGCGACCACACCCACGGCGCCGGCGAGGTGATGTTCTCCTACCGCTACATGTTCATGCCGATGGAGGGCAGCCTCCTCGGCACCGACGAGATCGCCGACGCCGACGTGATCAGCCCGACCGGCTCGAACTTCCTCGTCACGCCGACCGAGATGCCGATGCAGATGCACATGCTCGGCGCGATGTTCGCCCCGGCGAATGACCTGACGCTGATGCTGATGGTCCCGCTCGTCTTCTCCGAGATGGACCACGTCACGCGGATGGGCGGCACCTTCCAGACGGAGTCCGGCGGCCTGGGCGACGTGAAGCTCTCGGCGCTCTACACGCTGGCCCGCCCCGGCCGCAGCCGCATCCACGCCAACCTCGGCGTCAGCTTCCCGACTGGCTCCATCGACGAGCAGGACGTGAACCCGATGTCGATGGGGAACGAGGTCCGCCTGCCGTACCCGATGCAGATCGGCTCCGGCACGTTCGACGTGATGCCGGGCGTGACCTACCTCGGCCAGGCCGACGCCTTTAGCTGGGGCTCGCAGGTGTCGGCCAAAGTCCGCCTCGGCGAGAACAGCAACGACTACCGCTTCGGCAACGTCTACGGCGGCACGGCGTGGGGGGCCTACAAGATCAATGACCTCGTCAGCGCGTCTGTCCGCGCCGAGGCCATGACCTGGGGCGACGTCGACGGGGCCGACCCGGCCTACGCGATGGCTGTCGCCAACCGCGTGGTGCCGACCGTCTTCTCCGACCTACGCGGCGGCACGCGCCTCGACGCGGGCCTCGGCGTCAACTTCTTCGTCCCGAGCGGCTCGCTCCACAACCTCCGCGTCGGGGCCGAGGTGATGCTGCCCGTCTTCCAGGACCTCGACGGGCCGCAGCTCGAGGTGGACTCGATGATCGAGGTCGGCCTCCAGTACTCGTTCGGCCTGTTCGGAGACGGCCACAGCCACTGAGCCGGTCCGGTAGGGGCGACGCACGCGTCGCCCCTACGACCGTTTCCGCCTGCCCTCGGATCAGGACCGAGCGAGGACCGGGGTGCGGACGGTGTGCTGCAGGGCCTCGGCCGGGCGGTCGGCGGCGAGCGGAAACGCCGGGGCGTGGCGGCCGAGGAAGTCGGCGAGGTAGGCGGCGCAGACGGCGGCCTCGGCCTCGGGCGTCTGGGTCGTGTAGTAGCGCGCGCGGAACGGGTCCGGCCACTGGCTCGGATAGAACAGCTCGCGGTACTGCGCGCCGTCGAGGCCGAGCACGTCGCGCGCGGCGGCGCTGAGCGTGCCGTTGTCGAAGTGGAGGTTGCGCCGGACGAGGCCGGTCTCGTCGAACGTCCCGCTCAGGAGCAGGACGTGGGCGGCGATGCAGCCGCGGAAGCCCTCGGGCGCAGCCCCGTCCTCGCGGACGGCGCGGCCGTTGCGGACCCACGCCCAATGTGCAGCGCAGAAGCGTTCGGGACAGTCGAGGATGTGAGTGCGTACGCGGCGGAGCAGGGCGGCATCCATGAGGCAAGAGGCAAAAGCGTGGGGCCAGCGGCGCGCCTACGCCGCCGGCCCCGCAGGGTTCAGCGTAACCTACGCCCAACTCGCTCAGTTGGCAATCGTCGCTGCGAACTCGATGTTCACGTCGTTCTCGACGACGTCCGGGATCTCGACATCGGTCGGGTCGAGGTCGTCGCCCTTCTGCTCGATCACGAGCGCGTCCGAGTCGCCCTCGTAGTGCCGGAGCACGACGCGGAGGATGCCGCTGTCGGCAGCGTCACCAACGGTGAGCGTGAACGAGGTCCCGAGGGGCTGATTCTCGCGGTCGTTGTTGCGGTTGGAGATCGTGAGGTCGTCGGCCACGCCCCCTTCGGGGATCACGAAGAGCTGGTGGGCGATGTCCTCCTCCTCCGTGATCTCCTCGTTGAGCTCCTCCGGATCATCCTCGAACCGGTTCAGGAAGGTGAACTCGACGTTGTAGACCGTGCCGGCCGTGAGGTTGACCGGGTCGATGCTCGTCTGCACGCTGCTCTCGTTGAAGACGGCCTCGGCGGTAAAGGGGGCACCGCCGCCCTGGGGCGTGAGCGCCATCTGCACGTTCGAGATGACCTCCATCTCGCCCGCTCCGCCCATCGGCTCGGGGTCGTTGGAGTCACAGGCGGTGAGTAGGAAGGCGAAGGCGAGCAGGAGCGCGCTGAAGCGTGTAAAGGCGGAAAAGTTGTTCATGGGTTTGGCTTGGTGTGTTGTGGTTTTCGGATGGATGCTCACGGCGAGCCGAGCGGGACCTGCAGGCGCAGGATCACGTTGCGGCCGGGGTCGTGGGCGAAGTAGCGGTAGCGGCTGAGGTAGTCGCGGTACCGCGTGTTGAGGATGTTCTCGACCTCGAGCGAGAGCCGGACGGGCGTCCCGCCGAAGCGGAGTTCGCCCGAGAGCTCGGCCCCGAGGAGGGCGTAGCCGCCGGGCGGAGGAGCGTAGTCGAGCGCGATGGGGTCGCCGTCAGCATCGAGCCGGACGGGGAACCGGTCTTGCTCGCGGACGAACGTCGCGCCGAGCCCCACCTCCGGCGTACGGAGTGCGCCTGAGCTCGGCAGGGTGTAGCTCGCGGAGAGCCCGAGGCGGTCGGCGGGCATCGCGAGGAGCGGTTCGTCGCGCTCGGTGTCGGTCCCGCGCACGGCGGCGGCCGTCAGCCCGAGCCCGAAGCCGCGCCCGACGTTCACGTCGAGCGCCCCGTCGAAGCCGACGAGGCGGGCGTCGGTCTGCTGGTGGCGGAACTCGGGGAAGATACCCCGTATCGTGACTACGAGGTCTCGGACAGGGGCGAGGTAGAGGTAGTCCGCGATGCGGGTAGCGTAGGTGCTGACCTCGAGGGACACGCGGCGGCTCTCGTGGCGGAGCGTCGCGTCGAGGCCGAGGCTGCGCTCGGTCTCGAGAGCGGCGTCGCCGACCTCGAACTGCGCCGTGCCGTGGTGGATGCCGAAGCTGTAGAGCTCGTTCACGCTCGGCGGCCGCCACGCCGCGCTCGCGTTCGCGCTGGCGGACCACGACTCGGCGAACTGCCAGATCGCGCCGAGTGCGCCCGAGGCCCCCGCCCACGTCCGCACAGTCTCGACGAAGTCGCCGCGGTCGCCCGAACTGCGAGGGAAGGCGCGCAGCCAGCGCCCGTCGAGCCGCGCTCCAGTTTCAACGGTGACCGGCCCGCGTGCCCATGTCGCCCGCGCCCAGGCCCCGCCATCGTAAAACCGGAAGTTGGGAATCAGGTAGCCGATCTCGGAGCGGTTGCCCTGCGTCATCCCGTGCAGGCCGACGCTGCTGAGCACGTCGCCGCCGAGCAGCCGCGCGGGCCGCGCCTGGAGCTTCGCGTCGAGCGTCTGGGTGATCAGGACGAGGTCGAAGGCCGGCCGCTCGAGCGGGTCCCGGCTGCCGATGCGGCTGGCGTCGAACTCCTGGCGCCGGTTGCGCTGCACGCCGTACTGCACCTCGGCCTGGGCCCCGGCCCCGAAGTCGTAGCGGCCGCGGAGGGCCAGGATGTTGTGCGTGATGTCCTGCTTCGGCGCGCCGACCTCGTACTCGAACGCGTAGTCCACAGGCGGGCGGCCCGCCTCGAAGACGGCGTCGAGCGCGTCGAACGAGTTGAAGTGCGAGCCGCGGTAGACGCCGAGGTCGGTCCCGAAGTGGCTGGCGCGGGCTTCGAGGTCGAGCGCGCCGAGCGCGTAGCCGAGGGCGACCTCGGCGCTGCGCTCGGAGAATGCGGTATTGCCGAGGACGTAGTCCGGCGTCCGGGCATCGCCCGCGCGGCGGAAGCTACCGCGGGCGCGCACGCCGAGGCCGGGCACCGCGACCGGGCTGCCTTCAAGTTCGAGCGACCCGGCGGCCTGCGAACTGTTCGAGAACGCGTTCGTTGAGAACTGCCCGCTCCACCCCGGCGTCCGGGGCAGCGGCTCGTCCTCGATCCGCACCACGCCGCCAATCGCCCCCGCGCCGTACTCGACGCCCGCCGCCCCGCGCACGACCTCGATCCGCGCGCCGGAGAACGGGTCGATCTCGGGCGCATGCTCGGCCCCCCACTGCTGGCCTTCCTGCGGAACGCCCTTGTTGATGACGATCACGCGGTCCGAGTGTAGCCCGCGGATGACGGGCTTCTGGATGCTCGGCCCGGTCGAGAGCGTCGTCACGCCGGGGAGCCGTTCGAGCGTCTGCCCGAGCGTCTGCCCGCGCACGGCGTCGAGGTCCTCGGCGTCGAGCACGGCGATCGATTGCGGCGCGCGGGCGAGGGCTTCCTGCACTCGGTCCTCCCGCACGGTTATGGCCTCCAGCGCCTCGACTGACTCGGCGAGCGTCACGTCCAGCGTGACCGCCCCACGCACGGTCACCGTCCGCTCGGCGCGCTCGTACCCGACCGCGCTGAAGACGACGGTGAGCGCGCCGCTCGGCAGGTTGCCGAGCGTGTAGCGCCCGTCGGCATCGGTCGCCGCGCCGCGCTCGAGGGCCGGGACGGTGACGTTGACCCCCGGCACCGCCGTGCCGTCCGCGTCGGTGACGCGCCCGCTGAGGGACTGCGCCGCCGACGCCGGGACGAGAATCAGGAAGAGGAGAATCGAGAGGATGCCCCGCATGGAGTCACTGGAGGGTCCGTTCCCTCGGCGCGAAAGGCTGCGCGCAGAGAGTACCGGGAGTGAGCGCACCGCGCCGGGGCGACGGTGCGAACCAAGGGCTGTCAGGGACGAGCGGGACGTGCTCGCGGGCAGAGCCGGTCGGCTCCGCTAGGCGACAGCCGGGGGACCACGAATAGGGCGAAACGCTCGCGCCGGAGCGGCCGCCTCGCCCGCATGCAGCAGGGCGAACGACTGGGCAGCGACGCGAGGCGACGGCACCGCGCCGGCGGCGGCGGTCACCGTCGGTGCTGGCAGGCAGAGCGCGCAGAGGTCGTCCGGGTCGTCGAGGCCGCTGGGCGGGACCGTGAGGCTGGCACCGTCGGCGTGGACGTGGCCGGCCGGCGCAGCGGCGTGGAGGGTGTGCGTGTGCTCGGTCCCGTGCGTCGCCTGGTGCAGCGCAGGCACGACCCACCCGGCACCGAAGAAGACGGCGAGCGTGAGGGCTGCGTTGAGGAAGCGGATCGGGGACATGGAGGCGCGGCGGCGTCGGAGCGACCAACGTGGAAGATACGACGGTGTTGCGCTGAGCCGGCGCAGTTTGGGTGTAGGCGCGAGAGACTGAAAGGACAAAGGTTTTCCCAGATACACATCAACCCCTGAACTTGACCTGTTGGAGTGCGAGCCAGGGACGAGTCTAGCCGGCCGTCGCAGGCGGTCTCCCTGGCCAGGCGACCTCGTGGAGTCGCCCCGCCGAGACCGGTGCGGAGCGCCGAGGCTGCCGTAGCTTTCCCGCTGTGCTGCTTGCCGGACCTTCCTTTCTCTCCTCTCGCTCCACGCCCCTCGTCTCCAAAAACCTGTGTACTTCGCCCTCTGGTTCCTGGTCGCCGGGCTGCTGCTAACCCTGATGGCGCTGGCCTCGACGAAGCTGCGGCGGCTGCCGGTCTCGGCGGCGCAGCTCTACCTCCTCGTCGGCGTCGGCATCGGGCCGCTCGGGCTGGGGCTGCTCGCCGTGGACCCGCTGGAGGACGCGAAGGCGCTGGAGGTACTCTCCGAGGTCGCCGTCACGCTGTCGCTCTTCGCGGCCGGGCTGAAGCTTAGGACCCCGCTCTCGGACGGGCGGTGGCGGCTCCCGCTCCGCCTCGCCACGGTCTCGATGTCGGCGACCGTCGGCCTCGTCGCCGCGGTCGGCGTCTTCGTCCTCGGCCTGCCCGTCGGGGCCGCCGTCCTCCTCGGGGCCGTCCTCGCCCCGACCGACCCCGTCCTCGCGGCCGACGTGCAGGTGGACGAGCCGACCGACCGCGACCGGCTGCGGTTCAGCCTCACCGGCGAGGCCGGGCTGAACGACGGCGCGGCGTTCCCCTTCGTGATGCTCGGCCTCGGCCTCCTCGGGCTCCACGAACTCGGCGCCTGGGGCTCGCGCTGGCTCGCGCTCGACGTGCTGTGGGCCGTCGCCGGCGGCCTCAGCGTCGGGGCCGCGCTCGGCGTGGCGACGGGGCGGCTCGTGGTCTACCTTCGGCGCGAGCACGAAGAGGCCGTCGGGACGGACGACTTCCTCGCGCTCTGCCTCGTCGCGCTGAGCTACGGCCTCGCGCTCCTCGTCAGCACGTACGCTTTCCTCGCCGTCTTCGCTGCGGGCCTCGCGCTCCGCTTCGAGGAGCGCCGCCACGCCGAGGACGAGACCGACCCGGCGAAGGAGGTCGAGGCGCTCGCCGGCGAAGGCGAGGACGCCGAGGTGGCGACGAGCCCCGAGACGGCCCCGGCCTACATGGCCTCGGCCGTCCTCGGGTTCGCCGAACTGTTCGAGCGGATGGGGGCCGTGACGCTCGTCGTCCTCGTGGGGTCGCTCCTGACCTACGCCGCGTGGACGTGGGAGGCGGCCCTGTTCGCCGCCCTCCTGTTCTTCGGCGTGCGCCCCGCCGCCGTCGCGCTCGGCCTCTTCGGCAGCGACGTGTCGGCGGTGCAGCGAGGGCTCGTCGGGTGGTTCGGGATGCGGGGGATCGGCTCGGTCTACTACCTCATGTTCGCCGAGACCCACGGCCTCTACGACGGCTTCGCCGAGACCCTCCTCGGCCTCGTCCTCACGACCATCACCGCGAGCGTCGTCCTCCACGGCCTCTCGGTCACGCCGCTCATGGCGTGGTACCGCCGCCGCGAAGGGCAGGGCGAATGAGCGTCAGACGACGACGTCCTCTTCCGGCCCGTCCTCCTCGTCGTCGTGGTGCAGGAAGAGCGCCGAGCCGAAGGTGAGCGCCCCGAGCCGCCCGGCGAACATCAGCACCACGACCAAGAGCTTGCCTGCCGCGCTGAGGTCGCCCGTGATCCCCAGCGAGAGGCCGACGGTGCTGAGCGCGCTCGCCGTCTCGAAGACGATCTGGTCGAACGTGGCGGTCTCGGTCAGGGTGAGCACGAAGACGCCGCTCGCCAGCATGACCATGTAGAACGCGAACGACGCCGTGGCCTCGGTGAACCGCCGGATCGGGAGGCGGCGGTGCCAGACCGTGACCGCCCGCTGCCCGCTGAGCACGCTCCGCATCACCGCGTAGACCGCCGCAAGCGTCGTCGTTTTCACCCCGCCGCCCGTCCCCGACGGTGACGCTCCGACGATCATCAGGAGCAGCACGACCATCATCGCCCCCTGCGAGAGCGCCCCGATGGGGACCGTGCTGAACCCGACCGTCGTCATCGCCGCCATCGTCTGGAACAGCGACTCCATCAGGCGCAGGCCCGTGCCGCCGGAGAGCACGCTCTGCTCGGTCAGGAAGAGGCCCGCCGTCCCCACAACCGTCAGCAGGAGCGTCAGGCGCAGGATGATCCGGCTCGTAAACGTCAGCCGCTCGCGGTGCCGGACGCCGACGCGCCACACGTCGACGGCCACGATGAAGCCGATGGCTCCGAGGTAGGCCAGGATCGCCACGACGGCGTTGACGCCGACGTTGCCCGCGAACGCTTCGAGGCTCGTGTCGAACAGGCTGAACCCGGCCGTGGAGAAGGCGCTGACGGCGTGGAAGACGGCCTGGTACCCGGCCTCCGGCACGCCGGCCTGCGCGAAGAGCGCCCAGAGTGCCAGCGCCCCGAGCGTCTCGCAGGCGAGCGTGAAGACGACCACCCCGCGCACGAACTGGCTGACCGAGAACTCCTCGGGGACGGAGAAGTCGTGCTCGATCAGCTCCTCGCTCTCGGCCGAGAGGGGCTTGCCGCTGGCCAGCACGATGAACGAGCCGACCGTCATGTACCCGACCCCGCCGAGCTGGATCAGCAGCAGGATCACGAGTTCGCCGAAGAGCGCGTAGGTCTCGCTCGGGGGGACCGTGGCGAGGCCGGTCGTCGAGACCGCGCTCGTGGCGGTGAAGAGGTGGTCGAGCGCCGCCGTGCCGGGGACGGCGTGCGCCCACGGCAGCGCCAGCAGCGCCCACCCGGCGACCACGCAGGCGAGGTAGCCGAGCAGCACCACCTTCGCCGGTGCGACGCCCCGGAGCGGACCGGCAAGCGTCGCGCGCAAGGGGGTTGGGTGACTCATGGGCGTGGGGGGTGAAGCCGGATGATACGCCCCCCACTCCCATCCTCAGCCCGGCCGGCCAAGGAGGCTGAACGTCTTTTGCTTACAGGTCGCCCCGCCGGGCTAGGCGAACGCCTCACGTCAAGAGGCGAGTGGGTCCGTCACCTGCAGGCCGGCGATCCACGCGAAGTCCTTCACGTTACGCGTAGCGAGGGTCAGCCCGTGCTCCAGCGCCGTCGCGCCGATGAATGCATCGCCGAGCGAGAGCGTTCGCTGCTGCCGCAGTTCAATCGCCCGGTCCACGATGGCCCGCGATATCGGAAGCACGACGGCAGCATCGAAGAACGCTTCCAGGAACCCACGCTCGGCCCCACCCAACTTGTGGTAACCGAGCGCTTCGAGCCTGCTGACCTCCGACACGAGTGGGGTCTCGGCCTCGATGAATTGGCGTAGCGGCTCGTGCTCGGCCTGCCCGGCGTAGATAATTAGGTTGCTGTCGAGCAGGTACACGGTCAGCCTTCACGTCCGGGGAGGGGACGGTCGGTGCGGATGTCGCGCTGCCACGCAGCGGGGTCCTCGATTTCCCGGAACGCTTCGCTCGCCGCGAGGCGGCGGAGAGCACCAGCCATGCGCTGTCCGCGCTCGGCAGCGCTCTGCTCGTCGCCGAGCACGGTGACGCGGACCGGCAGGGGGCCGCGCTCCGGCGGGGCGTCGCGGTGCCAGTCGATCCGGTCGCCGGTGAGGGTGCCTTCGTAGGTGCGCGGCATAGCGAGCTGAAGTCGGGTTCTGCTCTGCAACCGTCTCCGAGGGGCTTTGTTGCGAAGCGAGCCTCAGTCCGGGCGGCCGAGGAGACTGAACATCTTCTGCTTGTAGGTCTCCACGCCGGGCTGGTCGAACGGGTTGATGCCGAGCAGGTAGCCGCCGACCGCGACCGCGTGCTCGTAGAACGCGAGCAGCGCGCCGACCGACCGGGCGTCGAGGCCGGGTATGGTGACGGTCCAGTTCGGGACGCCGCCCTCGGCGTGGGCGGCGGCCGTGGCCTCGTAGGCGCTGCGGTTGACCTCGGCGTAGGTCTTGCCGGCGAGGTAGTTCAGTTCGTCCGGGTTGCCGTCCTCCTCGCTGACCGTCGGGCCGCCGCCCGCGTCGCGCGCCCAGAGGAAGCTCTCGACGAGCGAGCGCTGGCCCTGCTGCACGTACTGACCGAGCGAGTGGAGGTCGGAGGTGTACTGCGCCACCGACGGGAACAGGCCCTTGTGGTCCTTGCCCTCGCTCTCGCCGAAGAGCTGCTGCCACCACCCGCCGACGCCCGCAAGCCGTGGCTCGAAGACAGCGAGGAGTTCGGTCTTGTAGCCCTGCTCGTGGAGGAGGTAGCGGTCGGCGGCGTAGTCCAGCGCGGGGTTGCCGTCGGTGCCTTCGAGCCGCTTCAACTCGTCCGAGGCGCCGTCGAAGAGCGCCCGCACGTCATGCCCGGCGGCGGCAATCGGGAGGAGGCCGACGGGGGTGAGGACCGAGAAGCGCCCGCCGATGCCGTCGGGGAGGACGAACTTGCGGTAGCCCTTCGCGTCGCGGAGCGGGTTGAGGAGGCCGCCCGTCGGGCCGGTCGTGACGACGATCCGCTCGCTGGCGTCGTCGAAGTGCTCTTCGAGGAACCGGCGGACGAACCGGAAGGCGAGCGACGGCTCGAGCGTGCTCCCGCTCTTCGAGATGACGTTGGCGTAGACGCTCTTGCCGTCGAGATAGCCGAGCAGCGCCTCGTGGTACCCCGGCGAGAGGTGGTGCCCGGCGAAGACGATCTCCAGGGTGTCGTCGCTGAACGCCGGGGTCAGCGCCTCGGTCACGGCCTTCGCGCCGAGGTACGACCCGCCGATCCCGATGCAGACCAGCACGTCGGCCCGCTCGCGGACCTCCTCGGCGACCTCCTCGATGGCGTCGAGCGGTGGCGGATCGGAGAGCAGCAGGTCACGCCAGCCGAGCATGTCGCTGCCCACGCCGGTGCCGCTGAGCACCTTTCGGTGGGCGTCGAGCACGCGGGGCTGGAGGTCGGCGCGGGCGGAGTCGTCGAGGAACGGGGTGATGTGCTGGCGGTCGAGGGCGATCATGGAGGGTGGGGCGAGAGGTGAGAAAACAAGGATGATACGAGACCACCGCCCACTGGTGCCGGTGCGGCTCCCTCAGCGTTTCTGGCTGAGGGACGAGTAGCCCGGCGCGCCGCCGGGAGCTATATTCTGCTACTTCTCTCACCTCCAGGCTCATGCGCGCCCTGCCGCTGCTCGCCCTCCTCGTCGCCGCCGGTTGCGGGACCACCCCGATCCCGCCGCCGCCCGAGACCTTCGACACGGTCGTCCTGACGAGTTCGCTCCCGGCGAGCACCCTCTACGCCCACGGCGTCGCCGCCTTCGTCCGCGCGGGCTGGGAACCGCTCACGCCGATGGAGGAGGGCCTCGTCGTGATGGTCCGGCCCGACGGGACGCGCGCCGACAGCACGGCGATCCTCGTCACGCTCCGCGTCGAGCCGCTCGGTTCCGACCCCGACGGCCTGGCATCCGGTCTCGCCGACCCCGACTACGGTGTCCCCGACCTCGCCCGAGGTGGTGTCGGCGAGGACGCCTCGCGCGAGCAGGTCGACCCCGAGGCCCTGCGCGCCGGGGCCGAGCGGCCCGCCATCACCGAGGGCGACGCCGTGCTGACGGCGACGGTCGACGCGTCGCGCCCCGGTGCCCGGCGGGTGCTCGTCCGCACCGCCAAGATCCTCGCCGCCGTCCGCGGCGACTTGTCCTACCGCTGACCCATGATCCAATGGCTGATCTCGACACCCAATTCGCCGCGGCGGCCGAGGCCGTGCAGGACCTCGACGAGCGCCCCGACAACGCGACGCTGCTCCGGCTCTACGCCCTCTACAAGCAGGGCACGGCGGGCGACGTGAGCGGCAAGCGCCCCGGCTTCGCCGACTTCGCGGGCCGCGCCAAGTACGACGCCTGGGCCGACCTCGAAGGCACCGAGCGCCCCGACGCGATGCAGCAGTACGTGGACCTTGTGGGCGAACTCCGAAGCTGAGGCCGCCGCGACCGGAAGGGGAGCGCAGCGTATCTTCCGCCCGCTCTTTCCCGGCCGCTCCTCACCCCGTGCCCGAGACTCCCACCCGGCTCAAAAAGAACCTCACGCTCTTCGACGTCTACGCGATCTCGACGGGCGCGATGTTCTCCTCCGGCTTCTTCCTCCTGCCCGGCCTCGCCACCGCGAAGGCGGGCCCGGCGACGGTCCTCGCGTACCTCCTCGCGGGCGTCTTCATCCTCCCGGCCATGTTCTCGGCGGCCGAGTTGTCGACCGCGATGCCGAAGGCCGGCGGGGCGTACTACTTCCTCGACCGCAGCCTCGGGCCGCTCGCAGGGACCATCGGGGGGATCGGGACGTGGCTGGCACTGGTCCTCAAGAGCGCGTTCGCGCTCGTCGGGATGGGGGCGTACCTCGTCTTCTTCTTCGACATCCCGATCCGGCCGCTGGCGGCCGCCCTCACGGTCGCGTTCGCAGCGCTCAACATCGTCGGGGCGAAGGAGACGAGCGGGTTGCAACGGGTCCTGGTGACGGTCCTCGTCGGGGTGCTCGCGTTCTTCGTTGTACAGGGAATCGTCGAGATCGTCGGGCTGCCCGAGGGCGAGATCGAGCGGCAGTTTACGCCGCTGCTGCCGTTCGGGTGGGACAGCATCCTGCCGGCCATCGGCCTCGTGTTCGTCTCCTACGCCGGGCTGACGAAGGTGGCCTCGGTCGCCGAGGAGGTGCAGGACCCGGACCGCAACCTCCCGCTCGGGATGTTCCTCTCGCTCTTCACCGCGACGGCGATCTACTGCGTCGGCGTCTTCATCATGATCGCCGTCCTCGACGCGGACGAGCTCAGGAGCGACCTCACGCCGGTGGCGACGGCGGCGGAGGCGTTCTTCGACTGGCTGCCGGAGCCGTGGGGCCTGCTGCTCATCGTCGCGGCGGCGATTGCGGCCTTCGCCTCGACGGGCAACGCGGGCATCCTCTCGGCCAGCCGCTACCCCCTGGCGATGGCGCGCGACCGCCTCGTCTCGCCGCGCCTGGGGGCCATCGGGCGCTTCGGGACGCCGGTCCCGGCCATCCTCGTGACGGCCGGGCTGATGATCCTCGCGATCGTGGCGTTCGACGTGGAGGCGATTGCGAAGCTCGCAAGCGCGTTTCAGCTCCTGCTCTTCGGGCTCCTCAACGTGGCCGTCATCGTGATGCGCGAGAGCCGCATTCCGAGCTACGTCCCCGGCTACCGCAGCCCGCTCTACCCCTGGATGCAGGTCGCGGGCATCCTGGTCCCCATCGTCCTCGTGGCGCAGCTCGGCCCGATCGCGTGGTCGGCGGCCGTCGTGATGATCGCCGGCGGGGCGTGGTGGTACCGCCGCTACGCCTTCCCGAACCCGGCCGTCGAGCGCGAGGGGGCGATCTACCACCTCTTCGAGCGTCTCGGGCGGCGGCGCTACGACGGCCTCGACTCCGAGCTGCGGGCGATCCTGAAGGAGAAGGGGATGCCGGACGAGGCCCCGTTCGAGAGCCTCGTGACGCGCGCTGCCGTGATCGACCTGGAGGAGGCCGTGCCCTACGCCGACCTCATCGCCCGCACCTCGGCGGTGCTCTCGGACCGGATCGGGGTGCCGGTGGAGCAGCTCGAGCAGGGCTTCATCGACGCCTCCAGCTACGGGTCGACGCCGGTGGCGCACGGGGCGGCACTCCCGCACCAGCGCCTCCCCGACCTCGGCGAGGCCGAGGCCGTCTTCGTCCGCTGCCGCGCCGGGATCACGCTCGACACGTCGCTCGAGGACGGCGACCGCACGGAGCCGGTCTACGCCATCTTCTTCCTCGTCAGCCCGGAGGACAGCACGAGCGCCCACCTCCGCATCCTCGCCGGCCTCGCCGGGCGGATCGACGAGGAGCAGTTCATGGACGAGTGGCTCGCCGCACCCGACGAGCAGAAGCTCAAGGAGACGCTCCTCCACAACGAGCGCTACCTCTCGCTCCGCCTCCGCGCGGGCACCGACGCGGCCCCGCTCATCGGCAAGGCGCTGCGCGAGGTCCGGCTCCCGGCCGGGACGCTCGTCGCGCTCGTGCGCCGCCGCGGGCGACTGCTCGTCCCGGGCGGCGCGACCGTCCTGGAGGCGGGCGACCAGGTCACGCTGATCGGCGAGGCCGCAGGCATCGCGGAACTCTACGAGCGCTACGGCCACGCGCCTTCGGACGTGCAGGCGTAGCTTACCCGAGTGTCCCCTCACCTGGTTTCGCTATGCACTCGCCTCCCGCTCCCGCCGCTTGCCTGCTCCTGCTCCTCGCGCTGAGTGCCTGCTCCGGCGGCCGCGTCGCCGAGCAGGAGGGTACGGTCACCGCGATGCGCGCCGACCTCGACGCCGCCCGCGCCGAGATCGACCGGCTCGAAGCCGAGAACCTCTCGATGGACCGCCAGCTCCGCGAGGCGATGGACGCGGCGGCCCGGGCCGGTGGCGGCACCGACCGGGGCGAGACGGTGGCGGTCCTGGAAGCGCGCGACCTCTTCGGCTCCGGCGGGGCCCGTCTCACGCGGGCTGGCACCGACCGCCTCGCCGACGTCGCCGCGCGGCTCCGGACGGAGTTCCCCGGTCGCCTCGTCCGCATCGAGGGGCACTCCGACAGCCAGCCGATCCGCACGGCCCGCTTCCCGTCCAACTGGGACCTCTCGACCGCCCGGGCGAGCGCCGTCGCCGTCCACTTCCAGCAGACGCACGGCTTCGACGGGACGATGCTCGAAGCCGTCGGCCTAGCCGAGCACCACCCAGTGGCCGACAACGGGACCGCGGAGGGCCGCCGCCAGAACCGCCGCGTCCGCATCGCGGTGCTGGACGGCTGAGCGGCGACGCCCACCCTCCTGGCGCTCGCATCCTCCGCTTCGCCCAACCGTTTCCGCTCTCCACCCGCTCTCCGCGATGGGCCGCATCACGAACACCGGCCAGACACCCGCCAAGCAGCGCCGCGCTCACATCCGCTCCTGCGCCGAAGCCCTCCGCCTCCTCGCCCAGCACGAGAGCCTGGCCTCGGGCCGCTTCGATGCCGAGGCGAAGGACCTGGCGGCGTTCCTCGTCCTCCACCTACGCGGCATCTACGACACGATCGACGAGAGCGCCCACGCGTGGGACGACCGCAACTACTGGAAGAAGGCCGAGGCCCTCCGAGAAAAATGGCGCTGGAGCCGGACCGCCGCCCGCACCCTCGCAGCCCTCGTGCTGGCGGACCACTGGGCCGAGGTGCCGCCGGTGCTCGTCTCGCTCGTCCCCCACTTCGCCGACGTGACGATCCACCAGCTCACCCGCGACGCCGACTGGTGGTGCGGCGCGCTCCGCGCCCTGAAACGGCAGGCCGCGGCGCCGACCCGGTGAAACCGGGCGTTGTGTGCCACTCCCGTGGTGGGCGATCACGCGGGGGGCGATCACACAGGATCGCCCCTACGACGGACGCAACGCGCGACGACGCAGTCATGCCTCACCCATCGCTGCCATCGCCTACTCTCCATTCCCCCCACGCCCAGCCCAACCGCTCGCAGCGCGTCCTCACCGTGGAGCCTCTCAACTTTCCCCCGACCGGCCCGTTCGACGTGCGCCAGCAGGGCGGGCGGCGCGTCATCCTGGACGCCGTGCGGCGGAAGTACGTCCGGCTGACGCCCGAGGAGTGGGTCCGGCAGCACCTCGTCCGCCTGCTCACCGAGCGGCTCGGCTACCCCGCCGGGCTGCTGGCGGTCGAGAAGCAGATCGAGGCCGCTGGCGGGCCGCGCCGGGCCGACGTCGTGGCCTACGACCGGCAGCAGCGCCCGCTTCTCATCGCCGAGTGCAAGGCCCCGGCGGTGAAGCTGACCCAGGCCGTCTTCGACCAGGTCTCGCGCTACAACACGGTCACGCTTGCGCCGCACCTCGCCGTCACCAACGGGCGCGAGCACTACTGCTGGACCGTGGACCGCGCGGCCGGAACGTTCCACTTTCTCGGCACCATTCCGCCGTTCCGAACGCTCGACCAGTCGGAGGCGTAGCTTGCCTACCCGACCCTGCCGCCCCATGCGTCTGCTCGCTCTGTTCCTGCTCGCCCCCGCGCTGCTGACCGGCTGCGCCGAACCCGACTCCCCGGCCGCGCCGCGCGCGTCGTTCACCGTGCGCGGGCTCTACCTCGGCCCGGCCTACGACGGCACTGTGGCGGTCATCAGCCACGAGGAGATCCCCGGCTTCATGGACGCTATGCAGATGCCGTTCCGCGTCGAGGACGCCGTGCGCCTGGACAGCCTGAGCGAAGGCGACAAGATCCGCTTCCACCTCGCCGACCGAGGCCGCGGCTACCGCATCGACAGCATCCGCCTCCTCCCGCCCGACACGCCGCTCGTCCTCGCCGGCGACACCACCGACGCCGCCGCGCCCGACACCTCGTCAACCCCAGCGCCGACGGACTAGACGGATGAACGGGAACCGTCTCACCGTCCACCGTCTCACCGTCCACCGTATTTTTCTCGTCCCCTCTCGCTCATCCTCCATGTCGGCCTGCCCATGAGTTCTATCACCGAACGCCTCGCGGCCCTCCTTGAGCGCACGCCTCCCTTCGATCATCTCTCGAAGGAGGAGCGGCAGCAACTCATGACCAACTTGGAGATCTACGAGCCGGGCGAGGTCATTCTCCAGCAGGGGACCGACATCCACCGGGCGCTCTACATCGTCGAGTCCGGCCTCGTCCGGCTCTTCGACGAGGACCAGGGCAAGCTCATCAACATGGTCGGCGAGGGGTCGATCTTCGGGTCCTACGGCCTGCTCCAGGGCGGCATCCTCCCGTACGAGGCCAAAGCCGTCGAGACAACCGTTTGCGCGCTGGTCTCAGCGGAGACGTTCAACGCGCTCTACAAGGACGACCCGGCCTTCGCGGCGCACTTCGACGAGGACCTCAAGCAGTACGTCCGCACGCTCGACACCGAGATGGACGCCTCGGGCGCGTTCCTCCTCTTCGAGACGAGCCTGGCGAACGTGGTCTACCGCGACGCGCTCACCTGCACGCCGGACGCGACTGTGCAGGAGGCCGCCGGGCTGATGCGGGAGCACGCGGACGACACGGTCCTCGTCGTCCAGGACGGTAGCGCGATGGGTCTCATCACCGAGGGCGACATCGTCAACGGAGTCGTCGCCACCGGGAGCCCGCTCTCGACGCCCGTGATGGACCTCGTCGAGCGGCCGCCGGTGGCGCTCTCCGGCTCCGACCGCCTCTTCGACGCCGTCCGGGTGATGATGGAGTACCGCATCCGCCGCGTCGTGATCACCGGCAGCGACCCCCAGGCCAAGCCGATCCTCGGCGTGGTGACGGCCGAGGACATCGCGCACTTCCGCGGCCTCGATCCCGTGGCGACGGTCGAGCGCCTGGAGAAGGCGCGGAGCGTCAAGGAGCTGGCCCAGATCCGCAGCGAGTCCACGCGCCGGCTTTTCCGGCTCTACCAGCAGGGCGTGCAGAGCGAGTCGCTCCTGGCCGTCGTCGCCGAGATGGACGACCAGCTCAAGGCCCGGCTCCTCCACCTCGTCGAGGAGCAGGCGCGCGCCGACCAGCCGGACCTCGCCGTGGACCTGCCGTGGGCGTGGCTCGCCTTCGGCGCGCCCGGCCGGCGCGAGGCCGCCCTCTTCACGAGCCAGTCCAACGGCCTCGTCTACGCCGACCCCGCAGACGAGGGCGAAGCCGAGCGCGCGGCCCAGTGGTTCGCGTTCCTCGCCGAGCGCGCCGTAGCAGCCCTCGGCGACGTCGGCATCCGGCCGAGCGACGAGGGCATCCTCGCCTCCGAGGAGCCGTTCCGGCAGCCGCTCAGCCAGTGGGTCGCGGCCTACGACCAGTGGGTCGCCGGAGCCGACACAGCGGCGTCGCTCCGCTCGGCGCTCTGCTTCGACGTGCGCGGGCTCTACGGCGACGACGGTCTCGTGGACCAGCTTCTCAAGGCCATCCGCGCCCGCCTCGAGAACAGCCGCCGCCTCCTGGCGATCCTGATGCGCGGGGCGACCAAGAACCGCCCGCCGATCTCGTTCTTCGGCCGCTTCGAACTGGAGCAGGACGAAGGGGCCGAGGGCCTCAACCTCCGCGAGCGCGGCCTCGACCCGATCGTGGACATGGTCCGCACGCTCGCGCTCGAGACCGGCCACCTGCGGAGCACCAACACCTTCCGGCGGCTTCGCCACCTCCGCGAGGCGCTGCCGGACCTGGAGCGCGAGCAGAAGGTTCTGCTCGGGGCCTTCGCCACGCTCTCGGACATGCACCTCCGCGCCCAGATGCAGGCCGCCGAGACGGGCGTCACCCCGACCGACCTGATCGACCCGAACGCGCTCCACAAGAGCCAGCAGAACCTGCTCAAGGAGACCTTCAAGAAGGTAGACAAGGTGCAGCAGGCGCTCCAGAACCGCTACGAGCGGGGATAGGACCGTTCGCATGGACAGCGCGGTGCACTCCGGCGTTGTGGGGCGTAGCATGCTACGCCCCTACAGCGGTTGAGACGGATACCAGATTATCTGAACCCGGTGTATCTCGTCGCGGCGGGGCGGGCGGCGGTGCTTCTTCTTCTCGGACCGCCGGCGCTTGGCCTCCAGGCGGCGGCGCTTCGAGGCGGCGGTCGGCTTGGTCTTCACGCGGCGCTTCCGGGGCTGGTTCAGCTTTTCGAGGCGGCGGCGCAGTTCGCTGAGGGCGAGGGTCTTGTTGCGGTGCTGGCTGCGCGTGTCGCGCCGCGTGACGGTCTCGCCGCTCGGCCGGTGGCGGAGCCGGACCGCGCTCTCGACCTTGTTGGCGTGCTGCCCGCCCGGCCCGCCGGAGCGGAACGTCTCCACGTCGCACTCGGCGAGGAGGGCGTCGTCGGTCTCCGGGATCGGACGGCGAGGCATGGGCTGAGGTGCGAGGTGACCGAAAGGATAATCCAAAAGCGCATGGCGGAAGTGGGCACCCGCCGGTATGTTCTTCTTTCCTATTCATCAAACCCACTTGATTATGCATGGCTCCCTTCGCTGCACCCTGACCCTGGCCCTCGCGCTGCTCCTCGCGCCCGGCGTCCTCGCGCAGGCCGTTGTCTACGACAACTCCGTCACCGAGGTCGGCACGACCTCGTTCTCGGCCATCGGCAACGAGTTTGCCAACACCGTCGCGCTCGGCGGGACCGAGCGCCAGGTGACGAGCGTCAGCGTCGCCCTCAACCGGCAGCTCACCAGCAACAGCGGCACGCTCGACCTCCAGGTGCGGCTCTACGACGTCGCCGCCTCGGGCGAGCCCGGGACGCTGCTCTACCAGGGCCCCGTCCTCGAGGACGTACCGCTTCCGAGCGGGAGCGAGACGGTCTTCTTCGTAGACTTCGACATCCCCGGCGTCACCGTGCCCGACGACGCGGCGTGGTCCGTGACGATCCTCGAGCGCAACACGGACTTCGCCGTCGGCTACCGGAAGTTCGAGCCGCCGGTGGTGGGTACGTTCCTCGGCAACTTCTTCCGGCCGCAGGGGCTGGGCGGCTGGGCGAGCACCACCAACTCGGTCGGCTCGGTGATCACGGCCGAGACCGGCCCGGCGTCCTTCACGGCGACGGTGTCCCCCGACACGCTCGGCGCGGGCGGCGGGGCGGTCACCTTCACCGGCACCCTCGGCAACCTGAGCGGCGCGCCGCTGCCCGTCGACATCTGGCTCGACGCCTCGGGCCCGGCCGGCGCGGAACTGCTGCTGGCCTCGGCCACGCTTCCGGCCGGGGCCTCCGTCACGCGGAGCCTCGCCGTTGGTGCCCCCGGCGGGCTCCCGGCCGGGACCTACGACGTGAACCTCAACGTCGGCGACTTCAGCACGCGGACGGCGATTGCGGCCCGCTCCTTCGAGATCGTGAAGGAGGGCACGGTCGCCGGTGCGCCGGCAGCCTTCACGGTCCCCGCCTGGGACGATGCCTTCGCGACGGCTCCGGCGTCCCGTGCAGCCGAGGCAGCGCTCGCGGCCTACCCGAACCCGTTCGCCGCCTCGACCACGTTCCAGTTCGACCTCGCCGAAGCCGGTCCGGCGCGGCTCGCGGTCTACGACATGCTCGGGCGCGAGGTCGCGGTCCTCGCCGACGGGCTCCACGCGGCGGGCCGGCACGAAGCCTCGTTCGACGCGCGCGGCCTCGCCGCCGGTCCCTACGTCTGGCGGCTGACGGCCGGGGCCACGGTGCAGACCGGCCATGTGACGCTGGTGCGCTGACGGCATGCCCCCCCGCGCCGGCGGCAGCGCTGCCCCCGAGGCTCCGGCTTCAGGGGCGGCGCTCGTCGGGTCCGCAGGCAGGCCGCGACAGCGGGACGAAGCGCCAGCAGCGCTGGCATGCGGACGAGCTGAGGACGCTCGCGCCTCGCGTCGGCGCGCAGAGGCGGGCCGAGCCAAAGTGCGCCGCACTCGTCGGACCCTGCGCCCGGGTCCTGACCACCAGACCGGTCCCGACCAGCGCCGGGGTGCCGAGCCGCCGGTTGGGCGCGAGCCACCAGGCGGACGCCCCGTTCGGCCTCGAGACGCCCGCTGCTACCCAGGGGTGGGCTGGCTTTCGCGAGGTCGTGCCCAGCACGGACGGCCGCGCGGCTACGTTCGTGTCCTGCCCGATCCTGGGGGCCGATCCGGGAGGAAGAGCGCGGCTGCCTCGTCGTGTGATGCGACGGCCCTCGAAGCACCGCGGACCGGTAGCCCACCCGGACGTCCCGGATCTTACGGGCGACTCGCCCGTCCCAGTGGTAGGGTTGCCCCCGACGCCCGGCTGGCGAGCGGAGCCACCTCCCATCTCGGCACAGTCGCAGCCCGCGCGCGGGCCGCTACCTCCGGG
This sequence comes from Bacteroidota bacterium, assembly GCA_038746285.1. Classification (NCBI taxonomy): domain Bacteria; kingdom Pseudomonadati; phylum Bacteroidota; species Bacteroidota bacterium. The sequence continues at coordinate 1,520 of JBCDKT010000047.1, read as the reverse complement.
CTCCATGCCCGACCTACTCGGCCAGCCCCCCGCGCCCGGCAAGCCTCCCGCGCCCGGCCGGCGCTGCTCTCCGCAGCAGAACGGTACCCGTCTCCATGTCCCAGCCACCGCACAACGCTACCGCCGAGGCCGGCAGGTCGAACGAGAGCACCAACGGCCGCGCGCGTGACCAGCGCGGCCTGCGCGAACAGGCCATCGAGGCGTTCGGCATCCTCCAGCGCCGTGCCGACCGCGTGATCGCTCCCGAGCGGCTGCGCACGTTCCTCCAGTCGCGGCCGATCTCGTCGTTTGCACTGTTCGAGCTGCTGGCCGAGTTCGCCCGGGCGCAGGGGCTCGTGGTGGTCCACCAGGACATCGCCCCGGACGAGCTGCTCAACCGAGGCCTGGTGGACGACCTCGTGCTGCTCCCCGAGGGAGACATCGGCCTCGTGCTCGAGGTCAACACGTTCGCGCGGAGCATCACCGTGCAGAACCTCGGCCCCAGTGCCCAGGAGCGCCACGACGTGGACGAGCTTGCCCGCGCCTACCCTGGAGAGATCCAGGTGCTCCACCTGCAGGGCCAGGCCCCGCGCTTCCTCGACGACGGCACCCACGCCCCGCCGCTCCACAGCGACCACGCCACCGACGTCGACCCGCACGACCGGCTCGACAACGCCCGCGAGACGTTCGAGAGCCTGCTGCGCCTTCTGAGCGACGAGCGCAGCGACATCGTCACCGTCACGATGTACGCCGTGATGGTAGCGCTCTTCTCGCTCACGATCCCGCTCGCCTCGCAGGGCATCATCGACGCGGTGGCGATGGGTACGTTCACGAACCAGGTCGTCATCTTCTGCGCCGCGATCTCGCTGGGGCTGCTGCTCTACGGCATCTTCACGATGCTGCAGTACTACACGGTCGACGTGCTGCAACGCCGCCTCTTCGCCGCGACCGGGCTCGAGATCGCCTACCGCATCCCGATGATGACGCGCTCGGCGCTGGAGGGCGAGTACGGCCCCGCCCTGATGAACCGGTTCTTCGACGTGATCACCATGCAGAAGAGCCTCGCCAAGATTCTGATCGATGGGCTGTCGTACTCGCTCGTGGCGCTGGTGAGCCTGGTGCTGCTGGGCATCTACAGTCCCTTTTTCCTGGTGGTCGGGCTGCTCGCCGTCCTCTTCACGCCAGTGCTCATCTGGGGCCTCGGGCGCAACGCGCTGGACACGAGCTTCATGGAGTCGAGCACGAAGTACGCCATGGCGCACTGGCTCGAGGACCTCTCGCGCTGCCACCAGAGCTTCAAGCTCAACGGGGCGACCTCGTACGTCCACGCCCGCACCGACCGCCTCGCGGCGCGCTACGTCCGGACGCGCGGCGACCACTTCCGCATCTTCGGGCGGCAGCTGGCCAGCGCGGCCGTCTTCCGGGCACTCGTGGTGGGGATCGCGCTCGGCATCGGCGGCTACCTCGTCACGCGCGGCGACATCACGCTCGGGCAGTTCGTGGCCGCCGAGCTCGTCATCGTCTCGCTCACCGGAGCCGGG
>JBCDKT010000046.1 GCA_038746285.1 Bacteroidota bacterium | reverse complement strand
CGCGCCGGGGTTGATGCCGACCGAGAGCCCGGTGTCGGGCGTGCCGTCGGAGCCGACGCCGGGGCCGACGCCGATGCCGATCATGTCGGCCCCGCCGGAGAAGACCTGCACGTCGTCCACCGTGCCGTCGTTGAAGTCGTCGATGACCACCTGGGCGTGGGCCGTCTGGGGCGCGAGTGCGGGCCCGGCCAGCAGTGCAGCGGCCACGAGCGCACCGCTAAAGCGGGAGAGCGGAGCGAGAAGAGAGGGTAGCAGATGGGTCATGGTCGGTCGCGGTCTGGTGGATTGTTTGCGTTGAGAATGGCCCCTTGAAATATAGCAGCCACGCCTTAATATAGTAGATATGAAAACGTTTTCAAAGTGGGATATGGTCCCCGCCGTTCCAGTCACATATCGCACATACGCCGTCTCGGCGGCGAGGCGTCTAGGCCTCTTCGTCCGGTATCGTTCCCACCGTCGACCTCCGCACGACCAGTTCGACGGGCACCACCTCTTGCCGAGGTGCGACGATTCCCTCTTTGTCTTCCAGCCGAGCTATGAGGTAGCGCACTGCCCGGTAGCCGATGTCCCGGATGGGCACCCGGACCGTCGTGAGAGGCGGAAACGCGTACTGCGCGCTCATCACCCCGTCGAACCCGGCTACGGCCATCTCGCTGGGCACTGGCACGCCTGCTTCGCTCAGAGCGCTGAGGACGCCCGCCGCGCAGTAGTCGTTCGCCGCGACGACGGCTGTCGGTCGCGGATCGGCCGCGAGCATCAGCCGTGCGGCGTTGTAGCCTGCCGCCTGTGTGTACTCGCCGTCGTACTCGAGACCTGCCGTGTCGAGGCCGGCCTCGGCCATCGCCGTTCGGTAGCCGCGCAGCCGTTCCTGCATGTCCCACGTCCCCGGCGCGCCCTTGACGACGGCGATCCGGCGGTGGCCGAGCCCGAGGAGGTGCTGCGTCAGCGCAAACGTCCCCCCGAAGTTGTCGAAGTTCAGCAGGTCGGCGGCACCGCTCTCGACGGAGGTGTTGATGAAGGACGCTGCCATGCCCGAGTGGAGAATCGACTCCACCCCCTCCGCGCCGAGTTCCGGTGCCATCACCACGAGCCCGTCCACACGCCGGTCCATCGCTCGGACGGCGGCGTTGAACTCGTGCCGGTGACGGTGCGAGGTCGAGATGATGAGGAACCGGCCGCTGTGCTGCGCCGCCTCGTCGAGGCCGTTGAGAAACTCGGCGAAGAACTCACCGCTCACGTAGGGCAGCAGCACCCCGATGCCGCCGGTCTCTTTGCCGAGCAGGCTGCGGGCAACCGGGTTCGGGCTGTACCCGAGCGCTTCGGCGGCCTCCACGACGGACCGCCGCTTGTCCTCGTGGACGGCGGCCGTGCCGTTGAGCACGCGCGAGACGGTCGAGATGGACACCCCGGCGCGGCGGGCAACGTCGCGGATGGTGACGCTCATGGCGAGAACAGAGAGGACCTACTGGCGGAGGGGGTGGGATTCGAACCCACGGTACCTTGCGGCACGCTGGTTTTCAAGACCAGTGCATTCGACCGCTCTGCCACCCCTCCAGGCGGCCATAGAACATACCGACATCGTCGTGCGCTGGACTGTTTGCTTTCTGTGCGCTACACCGTCCCGTAGGCCAGGAGCGCGTCGGCCACTTTGACGAAGCCGCCGATGTTGGCTCCCTGCACGTAGTTGACCCGGTCACCGCCGCCGCCGTGCGCGACGCACGTCGCGTGGATGCTCTTCATGATGCCCTGGAGCCGCTCGTCGACCTCCTCGCGCGACCACGAGATGCGCATCGAGTTCTGCGTCATCTCCAGGCCGGAGATCGCCACGCCGCCCGCGTTTGCGGCCTTGCCGGGGCCGTACATGATGCCTGCCTGCTCGAATCGGTGCGCCGCCTCGGGCGAGCTCGGCATGTTGGCCCCCTCGCAGACCAGCGTGCAGCCATTGTCAAGGAGGGTCTGTGCGTCGTCGTCCTGGATTTCGTTCTGCGTCGCCGACGGGAAGGCGGCGTCGCACGCGATGCCCCACGGCTTGGCACCGGCTTCGAAGCTGAGCCCGTCGCGGCTGGCGAGTTCTTCGAGGCTCCCGCGGCGGTTGTTCTTGAGGTCCATCGCCGCGTCGAGGTCGTCCCGCGTCAGGCCGCCTTCGGCGTGGAGCGTGCCGGAGCGGTCGGAGAGTGTGAGCACGGTCGCGCCGAGGTCAAGGAGCTTCTCGGCGGTGAACTGGGCGACGTTGCCGGAGCCGGAGACGAGGCAGCGCGTGCCCTCGATGGACGCGCTCCGGTAGGCGAGCATCTCACGGGCGAAGTAGACGCTGCCGTAGCCCGTAGCCTGAGGCCGGATCAGGCTTCCGCCCCACCCCGTGCCCTTGCCCGTGATGGCCCCGGTGAAGGCGTTTCGGAGCCGCTTGTACTGCCCGAAAAGGTAGCCGATCTCGCGCCCGCCGACGCCGATGTCGCCCGCCGGCACGTCCGTGTTCTCGCCGATGTGCCGGTGCAGTTCGGTCATGAACGCCTGGCAGAAGCGCATCACCTCGCGGTCCGACTTGCCCTTCGGGTCGAAGTCGCTGCCGCCCTTGCCGCCGCCCATCGGGAGGGTGGTCAGGGCGTTCTTGAAGACCTGCTCGAAGGCGAGGAACTTGAGGATGCCGAGGTTGACCGACGGGTCGAACCGGAGCCCGCCTTTGTACGGGCCGATGGCGTTGTTCTGCTGCACCCGGTAGCCCCGGTTGACGTGGACGGCTCCGCTGTCGTCTTCCCACGCCACGCGGAACATCAGCACCCGGTCCGGCTCGGCGATGCGTTCCAGCACGCGCGCCTCCTCGTACTCGGGGTACGCGTTGATGTGGGGGATGACCTTTTCCGCGACCTCGCGCACCGCTTGCAGAAACTCGGGCTGGCCGGGGTTGCGGCGCTCCTGCTCCGCCATGAACGCGTCGAGCTGCATACTGTCCTCTCGCCTGGGTGAATGGGAGAGACAGGATACAACCCGGGCTGCAAAAGAAGCGCTACGCCGGGACTGGAGCACGTTGCGCTGGGGTCCGGTGCAGCGGCGCGCTCGGCGAGCGTGCCCTACCAGACATAACCCTAGTGGATATAGCGAGGTACGGAGGCCTCGCCGAGGCGTCCGCTCTGCCGAACCGCTCCGCAAAACACGCTAGGAACCGACGACGTACAGGAGCACCATCAGCACCAGGAAGCCGAGGCCCATCGAGCCGAGGACCAGTGCCGTCTGCTTGCCGTCGTAGAACGTGTCCTCCCACATCGAGACCGGGGCCGGATCGGCACCGTGGTGGTGGTCGTCCCCATGTGGGGCGCTGGGCGGATGGGAAGACTCGGACATGAGACCAAGAGCGGAAGGGAGAAAGAGCGGAAGCGAGAAAGAGGGACGCGCTGGCGAGTTCAGAATGCCTTTCGCTCTTCCCCGCCTCCGCTCTTCCGGTCCTAGTTGAGGTGCGCCCGGATGTCGGCGTGGGCGTGGTGGCGGCGGAGCTTGCGGAGCGCCTTCTCCTTGATCTGCCGCACGCGCTCGCGCGTCAGCCCGATCTGCTCGCCGATGGCACCGAGCGTCAGCGGACGCTCGCGGCCGATCCCGAAGTAGAGCCGGGTGATCTCGGCCTCGCGCGGCTGAAGCTGGCAGAGGATGCGCTCGACGTCGATCTTGATCGACTCGGCCGTGATCGGCTCGTCAGGCGAGACGAGCTCTTCGTCGGGGACCACGTCGAGCAGGCTCTGGGTGCCGTCCTCGGAGAACGGGGCGTCCATCGAGAGCGAGCGGCGACCGTGGCGGAAGCCCTCCTCGACTTTGTGCGGCTTCATCTCGAGCTCGCCCGCGAGTTCGTCGACGGTCGGGGCGCGGCCGTGCTCCTGGGCGAGGCGAGCGCTGGCCTTGCGCATCTTCGAGAGCGTCCCGATCCGGTTCTGCGGCAGGCGGACGGTGCGGGCCTGGTCCGAGAGCGCCTTCAGGATCGACTGCCGGATCCACCACACGGCGTACGAGATGAACTTGAACCCGCGCGTCTCGTCGAAGCGCTGGGCGGCTTTGACGAGCCCGTAGTTGCCTTCCGAGATGAGGTCGGAGAGCGTGAGGCCCTGCCCCTGGTACTTCTTCGCCACCGAGACGACGAACCGGAGGTTGGCCCGCACGAGCTTGTGGAGCGCCTCCTGGTCCCCCTGCTTGATCCGCTGCGCGAGGTCTACCTCTTCGTCGGGCGTGAGCAGCTCAACCTGGCTGATTTCATCCAGGTACTGGTCCAGCATCCGCTGCTGTCGGGGAACGTACATACTCGTCGGGTCTAGTCTAAACGTGGGAGGGGTCGAACGGGACGCTGCCCCCTCTCCTATGGTGAAAACCCTTATCCGTTTCCAAAGCGGCGAGATCGGGGTGCTTTTTTTTTACTCTTCCCCGTTCTTTCGCTTTCTTGACCGGCCGCGCTAGCATTGGCCGTGTTCTGCGCTGCGTACAGCGTTCTGCTGAACAGGCCTGATTAGGGAAGCCCGCCGCCGAGTGCTTCGGCAGCGGGCTTCGCCGACCCTCAGGTCGGGGCGGAGAGGGAGGGATTCGAACCCTCGATACCGCTATAAACGGTATACTCCCTTAGCAGGGGAGCGCCTTCAGCCACTCGGCCACCTCTCCGGTCGGGAGTTACTGACTGCCGTTTTGGATTCGGCAGGGAGCGAAGATAAATCCGAACGCCCGGAATCCAAAAGCGAAGATCGCGCTAGCCTGCCTGGAGCGCTTCGGCCCCGGACGAGATCTCGATGATCTCGGTCGTGATGGCGGCCTGGCGGGCGCGGTTGTAGGTCAGCTTGAGCTGGTCGAGGAGTTCGCCGGCGTTGCTCGTCGCGTTGTCCATCGCCACCATCCGGGCCCCCTGCTCGGCGGCGTTGCTCTCCAGGACGACGCGCCAGAGCTGGTAGCTGAGGTACTGCGGGATGAGCTGCCGGAGGATCGACTCGGCGTCGGGCTCGAAGATGTAGTCCACGTCGCGGCCTAGCTCTTCCTCGGCGCTGTAGCCCTCGTCGGCCTCCATCACCGGCGTGGTGAACGTCCCCTGCGGGACCGGAAGGAACGGCTCGACGATGCGGTTCTGCGAGATTGTGTTCTTGAACTCGTTGTAGACGACCACGACCTCGTCCCACTCGCCCTCGATCCAGCCCTCGACGGCGCGGTCAGCGATCGCGTCGGTGCGGGCGAACGAGAGATCGTTGAAGAAGCCGCGGTAGTCGCCCTCCATCGTGAAGCCGCGCTTGCTGAAGTAGTCATGCGCCTTGCGTCCGACGGCGAGGATCTTCAGGCGCTCGGTGCCGCGCAACTCGGCGAACTGCTCGCTGATCGCGGCCTCGGCGCGCTTGAGGATGTTGGTGTTGAACGCACCCGCGAGCCCGCGGTCGCTCGTCACGACGACCATCAGCACGGTCTCGACCTCGCGGGCCTGGAAGAGCGGGTGGCTCGCCGGGTCCACGAACTCGCGGAGGTGGGCGATCATCTCGCGGATCTTGAACGCGTAGGGGCGGGTCTGGAAGATCGACTCCTGCGCCCGGCGCAGCTTCGCCGCCGCCACCATCTTCATGGCGCGCGTGATCTGCTGCGTGTTCTGGACCGACCCGATGCGGGTACGGATGTCGCGAAGACTAGCCATCGAGATTCAGGTGGTAGGGGCGACCGGCCGGTCGCCCCTACAGGTTCGTTTACGAGACGTAGACGCTGACGAGGTCTTCGGTCTCCTGGCGGAGCGCGGCGGCGACCTCGTCCGACATCACGCCGGAGGTGCGGATCGAGGCGAGGGCGTCAGCGTGCTTGGTCTGGAGGCGCTCGCGGAAGTCGCGCTCGAAGTCGCGGATCTTGGCGACGGGTACCTGGTCCAGCAGACCCTGGCCGGCGACGTAGATGACGGCCACCTGCTCCTCGACCGGGATCGGGACGTACTGGCCCTGCTTGAGGATCTCGACGAGGCGCGCGCCGCGGCTCAGCTGGCGCTGCGTGGCCGGGTCGAGGTCGGAGCCGAACTTGGCGAAGGCTTCGAGCTCGCGGTACTGCGCGAGGTCGAGCCGGAGCGTGCCGGAGACTTTCTTCATCGCCTTGATCTGCGCGTTGCCGCCGACGCGGGAGACGGAGATGCCGACGTTGATCGCGGGGCGGACGCCGGCGTTGAAGAGGTCCGGCTCGAGGTAGATCTGCCCGTCGGTGATCGAGATGACGTTGGTCGGGATGTAGGCCGACACGTCGCCAGCCTGGGTCTCGATCACCGGGAGCGCCGTCAGCGAGCCGCCGCCCTTGACCTTGCCCTGAAGTGACTCGGGGAGATCGTTCATCCCGCGTGCGATCTCGTCGTCGGCGGTGACTTTCGCGGCGCGCTCCAGGAGGCGGCTGTGGAGGTAGAACACGTCGCCGGGGTAGGCTTCGCGGCCCGGCGGGCGGCGGAGCAGGAGCGATACCTGGCGGTAGGCGACGGCCTGCTTCGAGAGGTCGTCGTAGATGGCGAGGGCGTGGCGGCCGGTGTCGCGGAAGTACTCGCCGATGCACGCGCCCGCGAACGGGGCGATGAACTGCATCGGGGCCGGGCTCGACGCCGGGGCGTTGACGATGACAGTGTACTCGAGCGCCCCCTCCTCTTCGAGCGAGCGCATCACCTGCGCCACCGTGCTCGCCTTCTGGCCGACAGCGACGTAGACGCAGTAAACGGGGCTGTCGCCGCTCTCGTGGGTACGCTTCTGGTTGATGATGGTGTCGATCAGGACGGCGGTCTTGCCCGTCTGCCGGTCGCCGATCACGAGCTCGCGCTGGCCACGCCCAATCGGGATCATCGCGTCGATGGGCTTGATGCCAGTCTGGAGCGGCTCGGTCACCGGCTCGCGGTAGATCACGCTCGGGGCCTTGCGTTCGAGCGGCATCTCCAGCTTCTCGCCGCCGATCGGGCCTTTACCGTCGATGGGGTTGCCGAGCGGGTCGATCACGCGGCCTAGCATCTCTTCGGAGACCTGGATCGAGGCGATGCGCCCCGTCCGGCGGGCCTCGTCGCCCTCCTTGACCTCGTCGACCTCGCCGAAGAGCACGGCCCCGACGTTGTCCTCTTCGAGGTTGAGCGCCATGCCGGTCACGCCGGAGCCGGGGAAGTCGATCAGCTCGCCGGCCTGGACGTTCGAGAGGCCGTAGAGCCGGGCGATCCCGTCGCCGACCTGGAGCACGGTGCCGACCTCGTAGACGTCGGTCTCGGTGGAGAACCCGCCGAGTTCGGTGCGGAGAACGGAGGTGACTTCGTCGGGGCGAATAGCCGTTGCCATGAGGGTTGGGTGTCGCGGTAGGGGCCGGTTTGAAACCCGCCCGTACGGGGTTGTCAGTTACTCAAATAGGCGCGCTCCTCGAACTGGTCGCGGAGCGTGGAAAGCTGGTGGCGGACGCTGCCGTCGTAGACCCGGTCGCCGATGCGGACGATCACGCCGCCGATCAGGTCCGGCTCGATCTCGATCTTCAAGCGGACCTTCTGCCCGGTGCGCGCTTCGAGCGCCTTGCGGAGCGATTCGGTCTCGTCGAACTCCATCGGCATCGCGGTCCTGACGGTCGCCTCGACCAGGCCGAGGCGCTCGTCGCGGAGCGCGGCGTACTGCCGGACCACACCGGGGAGGATGTCCTCGCGCCCTTTCTGGATGAGCATCCGCATCAGGCGCACGATGAGCGCGTCGAGCTTGCCGTCGAAGAGCGAGCCGGTCACGGCCTCCTTCTTCTCCCGGGAGACGATGGGGCTGCGGAAGAACTGGTTGAGGTCGCGCGAGGCGTCGAGCGTCTCGTGCAGGCTCTGCATGTCCTCGTCGACCGTCTCGGCCTTGCTCGCCGCCTCGGCCTCCTGGTAGAGCGCCTGGGCGTAGCGCCGGGCAACGATGGCATCACTCATGTCGAATGTCGAGTTGTGAGTGCCAAATGTCGAATGTCGAATGGAGGGCAAAAACTCGTCACTCATCATTCGCCACTCGACCCTGCCCTCAGTTTTTCGGAAGGTCCGCGATGAAGTCCTCGACGAGCTTGCGCTGCTGCGGGGCGTCGAGGTTCGCGTGGAGAATCTTCTCGGCGGCCTGGATGGCGAGGTCGGCGACCTCGGTGCGGAGCTCGGCGAGGGCCTGCTGCTTCTCGCGCTCGATCTCGGCCTGGGCCTGGTCCTGCATCGTGCGGATCTGGGCGCGGGTCTTCTCGACCTGCTCGGTGCGGAGCGCCTCGGCGGCCTCGCGCGCCTCGCGGAGAATCTGCTGGGCCTGTGCCTCGCCCTCGCGCCGCGCCTTCTCGTTGTCGGCCGAGAGCTGCTTGGCTTCGGCGAGGGCTTTCTGGGCACTTGCTAGCGAGTCTTCGATGGTCTGCTCGCGCTCCTGCACGCCTCCGAGTATGAAGGGCCATGCGAACTTCCTCAGGAGGAAGAACAGTGTCAGGAAGGCAAGGGCCATCCAGAAGATCAGCCCGGCGTTCGGAGAGAGCAGGTCTGCGGCGAGAAAGAAGGTCATAGTCCAAGCGGTAGAGGTCGCCAGCGGAGGCTGGGCGCTGCGGCGCGTGGGTACCGGTAACAGAGCGAGACGGCGGAGGCAGCCGGTGAGCGCCACCGGCTGCCTCCCGTCCGGGGGTATCGCTTCGCCAGGAAGCGGGGTCCGCCTAGGCCGCGCCCTTGAGCGCGAGGAGGATGCAGACCACGAGGCCGAAGAAGGCCACGCCCTCGATGAGGGCGGCGGCGATAATCATCGTGGTCCGAATGTCGCCGCCAGCTTCGGGCTGGCGGGCGGAGCCTTCGAGCGCGCTCGCGGCGAGCCGACCGATGCCGGCACCGGCACCGATTGCGACGAGGCCGGCTCCAATACCGGCGGCGAACCATGCGAGAGAAACTGCGTCCATTGTAGAACTCGTGTTGGGTGAGGGGGTGTTGTTGGGAGGGCGAGCAGGGGGCTCGCAGGAGTACTCAGCAGCGACCGGCGAGGCCGCCAGGAAACAGGGTCGGGGATCAGGTTGGCGAGAGGACGCCCTCGGTCCCGATGGTCTTCTTGTCGAGCGGGTAGCCGTCGCCGTGAACCAGCGGAGCCGAGGCCGCTACCGCAACATCATGCGCGTCCGGCTCGTCGTGCTCGTGGCCGTGGTGCTCGTGCTCAGCGGCGGCCATGCCGATGAAGAGGGCGCTCAGGATCGTGAAGACGTACGCCTGGATGAAGGCGACGAGGACTTCGAGGCCGTAGATGCAGACCGTCAGGATGTAGCTCGGAACCGCCGTGCCCCAGCCAGCCCCGTCGCCGAGGATGGCGCGGATCGCGAAGATCAGCCCGATCAGGTTGAGGATGATGAGGTGGCCCGCTGTCATGTTGGCGAAGAGCCGAATGGCGAGTGCGAAGGGCTTGATAAACAGACCGACGAACTCGATCGGGATCAGGATCGGCTTGACGAAAGCAGGGATGCCGGGCGGATTGAAGATGTGCATCCAGTAGTCCTTCGTCCCGGCGAACTGCGTCACGATGAACGTGAAGAGGGCGAGCGTGGCAGTCGTCGTGATGTTGGCCGTGGCCGTTGCGCCGAAGGGGACAAGGCCGAGCAAGTTGCAGGTCAGGATGAAGAAGAAGACCGTCAGCAGATACGGCAGGAACCTATCCGTCTTCTCGCCGAGGTTCGGGCGGGCGACCTCGTCCCGGATGTAGAGGACGATGACCTCGAGGAGGTTCATCTTGCTCCCGCGCGGGGCCTCGGTCCGGCCGATGCCGCGCTTGTACTTCCCGGCCATCGGGATGAAGAGCGAGCACAGGATGATGATGGCCAGGAACGCGAAGAGCAGGTGGCGCGTGATCGAGAAGTCGACGAGGACGCTGCCCTCGGCGCGGGCCATGCTGCCGTAGAGGTGCTCGCCCTTCTCGAAGACCTCGTTCATGACCGTGAGGTCGGCCGTGGCCGGCTCGCCAGCTCCGTACGGGGCAGCCTCGCCGTCTTCGGCGCGGACGCTGTCTTCGCCGTAGACCGGGGCGAGGACGTAGGTGCCGGAGCGGATGGCCTCTTTGGTGCTACCGTAGACTTCGAAGCTGAGGCTGCCGTCGGCGGTGCGGACGAGGAAGATGCGCGGCAGTTCGACCTTTCCGAAGGGCGAGAAGTCGAGGTAGTTGCCGTCCATCGTGTGGCCGATGGCGTCGAACTTGCCCCCTTCGCCCGCGGCCTGGGCCGGAGCGGCGGCACCTACCGTCACGAGGGCGACGAGGGCAGCGAAGAGCGAGGCGCGGAAGAACCGAGTCGTCACAGCGAAGCCTGAGGTGAGGGAGTCTGAGAAACGGTAGCGGCACTTGTCTCGCGGTGCCCTCGGTAGATCAGGGCCGTCTCGACGGCCAGGCCGAGGGCAACGCTGACGAAGAGCGCACCGACGAACGCGTAGACGTTCGCCGAGGCGGAGAGCAGCACCAGTACCACCAGCACCAGCGACGTACCGAGCCGGCCGAGCAGCCCCATCAGGACGATGGCGTAGAACGTCTTGTCCGGCCGGTCGCGAGCGATGCGGTAGAGACCGTAGCTCGCTGCCGCGTTTGCTATCCCGATACCCGCGCCCAGCGTCAGACCCAGCAAGATGTCAGGCGTCATGGCGTGGATGGGAAATCGGGGGCAGAGGACCGCTCTGGGGAGCAGGCGATCAAACTACGAGAGGGCCGCTTGGAGAGGCCGGGGAGAGGTAGTGAAATCTGGTCTAAGAGGATGCAACAGGGCACCGCCTACCCCTCCCCCGCGCCGAGCGTCCCGGTACCTGCAGACCCTAATGATTTCGGCTGAACAGACGATATCTTCAGTCCTACGTCTCCTTTCTCGGAATACCGCCTGCTTCGTCAGACGTTGCCCGCCCCAGCATGCCCTGCCCGCGTCTCTTCCTCTCCCTCGTGGCTCTGCTTCTGTGGGCGGCCCCCACGGTGGCCCAGCAGTACCACCTCCGGTCCTACACCATCGAGGATGGGCTGGCTCAGTCGGAAGCCCATGCGCTCTACAAGGACGTCGACGGTTACCTGTGGATCGGGACGGGTGGGGGCCTCACCCGGTTCGACGGCTCCGGGATGACGACCTACACCATCGCCGACGGGCTGGTCAACAACTGGATCACGGACCTCACGGGGGACGCCGACGGGACGATCTGGATCGGGACCGAAAGGGGACTGGCGTCGTTCGATGGGCGCGCGTTCAGCACATTCACGGACGGTCTCCCTCACTCAACGGTAAACACGGTCAGGCCACGTCCTGCTGGCGGTCTCTGGGTCGGGACGAACGGTGGGTTCGTGCGGTTCGACGGCCAGGACTTCCACCCGGTCCACGATAGTCTGAACACGGTGCCCGTGTACGCCGTGGTGCCCACGGGCGAGGACGCCGCGTGGATAGTCAGTGAGCGGGGCCTGAGCCACCTCGTCGCAGGGCGACTCGCCGAGGACTACACGCTGGACCGCCTGCCCGAAGCCCCTCTTAGCCTGGCCGTAGCGCCAGACAGCACCGTATGGATCGGGACGCTTGATGGGCTGGTCCATCTGGACTCGGCGGCAGACCGCCTCACCGTCTACGGAGCGGAGGACGGGCTGATAGGGGAAACCGTGACCGTCCTCGCCTTCGCCGAGGATGGCACGCTGTGGGTCGGCACGACTGAGGGGGCACAGGCACTCCCTCTTCAAGCTGACGGCACGCTCGCGCCCACGCCGCGTGTGGACGAAGCGCCGCGGCTCAACGGTGGGCATAGCGTGCACGACCTGCTCCCCGAAGCCGACGGCACGCTGTGGACCGGCGGCACCAACGGCGTGGACTGGTTCGGCGGCACGCGCTTCGTCAGCTACTCGAAGCCCGAGGGATTGCCGCACGAGGTCGTCTGGAGTGTGGCCCAGGACCGGAACGGCTCCATCTGGACCGGCACGGACGGCGGCCTGAGCCGCCTCGACGGAGACACCCTCCACACCTTTACCACGGCAGACGGCCTGCCGCACAACCACGTCTCCTACCTCCTCCCGGAAGAGGACCACATCTGGGTCGGCACCCTGCTGGGGCTTCGCCGGATGGACCTCGCGCCCGGCGGAAGCCCACGCTTCTCGGTGCCGCCTGGTGCGCCGGACGTCCTGCTCGACGAGCGCATCAATGACCTTCTGCCGGCGGCCGACGGTGCCCTGTGGGTCAGCGCAGGGGGGGGGATCGTGCGGATCGACCGGAGCGGGCCCGCGCTTCGCTACCGGACCTACACCGACGACGACGGCTTGCCGGTTGCCTCGTCCAACCTCATGCTCGAAACCTCACAGGGCGTACTGTGGGCTGGGACGGACGCGGGGCTAGGGCGCTTCGATCCCGAGGCGGACCGCTTTACCATGCTGACCGAGGCGCAAGGGGTGCCCGAGGCCATCATCATCTCGCTCGCCGAAGACGGGGACGGCAACCTCTGGTTCGCCACGCTCGCAGGCGACCTAGGCCGCCTCGCGCCGAGCGGCGAGGTGGCCCGCTTCCGTCTCGACGGCCCGCTGGCCGGCACCTCCATCTACCTCACAATTCTCGACAGCGAGGGCCACCTGTGGGTCGGGACTAACCGGGGACTCGCCCGCTTTGACCCTAGCTCGTTCGACGGCATCGGCGTCCCGCCCTTCACCTTCTACGGAGTCGACGAGGGCTTCCGGGGGCTCGAGGCCAATGTCCATGCCGCCACACTCGACGACCGGCAGCGGCTCTGGGTGGGCACGCCGTACGGCCTCTACCGCTACGACCCTGCCGCCGACGTGCCCCCACAGGCGCTCGACGTCTACTTCACCGGGCTGCGCCTCTACTTTGACACGCTCGACTGGTCGCCTTTCTCGGAGTCGGTCGACGAGGACGGCCTGCCGCTCGGCCTTCGCCTGCCGCACCACAAGAACCACCTCACCTTCGACTTCGGCAGCCTCGACTTCGCTGCACCGAAGTCCGTCCGCTACCGCTACCGACTGGTCGGGTTCGAAAATGACTGGAACCCACCGACGCAGGACCGACGCGCCACCTACCCCAACGTAGCGCCGGGCACGTACACCTTCGAGGTGAAATCGCGCACCCGCGGCGGGCCGTGGTCCACGACGCCAGCGTCGTTCGCGTTCACCGTCGAGGCTCCGCTCTGGCAGCGGCCCTGGTTTGCGCTGCTGGTTGGGGTGCTCCTGGTGGGAACCATCGTCGGCGGAGGCCGGCTCCACACGCGCCGGCTCGTGCGCCGGCAGCACGAACTGACGGCAGCCGTGCGCGAGCGGACGGGGGAGCTGCGCGCCGAGAAGGAGAAGGTGGAAGCGATGAACGAGGCGTTGGGTGTTGCCCGCGAAGAGGCCCTCGCCGCGGCGCGCGCCAAGAGCGAGTTCCTCGCCACGATGAGCCACGAGATCCGCACCCCGATGAACGGCGTCATCGGCATGACCGGCCTTCTCCTGGACACCGGCCTCGGCCCCGAGCAGCGCGACTACGTCGAGACGATCCGCGTCTCGGGCGACGCGCTGCTGACGATCATCAACGACATCCTGGACTTCTCGAAGATCGAGGCCGGGAAAGTAGACCTGGAGGAGCAGCCGTTCGACCTCCGCGCTGTCGTCGAGGAGAGTCTAGACCTCATCGCGCCCCGCGCCGCCGAGAGGCAGCTCGAGCTGGTCTACTTCGTCGAGGACCACACGCCGCCGACCGTCCTGGGTGACGTGACGCGCGTACGCCAGATCCTCGTCAACCTGCTGAGCAACGCGGTGAAGTTCACCGAGGCCGGCGAGGTGGTCGTCCGCGTCGGGGCCGCAGCCGGGGAGGGCGGCCAAGCGGTGCCGTGCCCCGAGGGCATGCCGTGCACCCTCCACTTCTCGGTCCGCGACACGGGCATCGGGATGACGGAAGAGCAGCGGGCCAAGCTATTCTCAGCCTTCACCCAGGCCGACGCCTCGACGACGCGCAAGTACGGCGGCACCGGCCTCGGGCTGGCCATCTCGAAGCGGCTCGCCGAGATGATGGGTGGCTCCGTGCGCGCCGAGAGCACGCCGGGCGAAGGCTCCACGTTCCACTTTACGATCCGCGCCACGCCCACCGCCCCGTCCGAGCGCGCCGCCGCGCCGCGCGCCGACCTGAAGGGCCGGACCGTGCTCGTCGTGGACGACAATGAGACCAACCGCCGCATGCTGAGGCGGCAGCTCGAGGCGGCCGGGGTCCGCGTCCTCGCAGCCGACTCCGCCGACGACGCCCTCGCCCTCGCCGGGCGCGAGCCGGGGCTGGACCTGGCTGTGCTGGACTTCCAGATGCCGGAGCGCGACGGTCTCGACCTGGCCCGCGCCTTGCGCGCGCGCGGCGCAGCCTACCCGCTCGTCATGCTCAGCTCGCTCGGCATGAAGATGCCCGAGTCCGACAGCCTGTTCGAGGCCTGGATGACGAAGCCGGTCAAGCAGAAGACCCTCTACGACGTGCTAGAGCGGATCCTTGGCGGTACCGCCCGCCCGGCCTCGGTCCCGCACGCGCCGCCGGGTGGCGACGGCCACTCCGGCACCGACGCCTCCGGGCTGCGCGTCCTCCTGGCCGAGGACAACGTGGTCAACCAGAAGGTGGCGCTGCGCATGCTGGCCAAACTCGGCGTCCGCGCCGACGTGGTGGCCAACGGGCAGGAGGTGCTCGACGCCCTCCAGCAGGCCCCCTACGACCTCGTGCTGATGGACGTGCAGATGCCCGTCATGGACGGCCTCGAGGCCACGCGCCGCATCCGCAGCGGCGCGATCCCTCCCGACCGGCAGCCCTACATCGTCGCGCTGACGGCGAACGCGATGGAGGGTGACCGCGAGCGCTGCCTCGAAGCTGGCACCGATGACTACCTTGCCAAACCCGTCCGGTCGGAGAACCTGGCGGACGTTATCCACTCCAGAGTTGTCGCTATGACCCTCTCCCCTCTCTCTTCTGCCCCTCAGTCGTCGTGCTTCGACCGTGAGCACATCGAGTCCTTTGCCGACGGTGACCTCGCCTTCGTCCAGGACCTGCTGGAGATCTACCTCGACAGTTCGCCTCCGCTGCTCGACACGATGCGGACGGCCGTCGCCGCCCACCCGGACGACCCGGCGAAGGCGCTGAGCGCCATCAGCGGGGCCGCCCACACGCTCAAGTCGAGCAGCCACTCGTGCGGCGCGCACTGCGTCCAGGAGCAGGCCGACGCCCTGGAGCACCTCTGCCGCACGGCCCCGTCGGCTGGGGGCGACACGCTCGCTCAGGTCCAGACCCTCGTCGACGGCGTGTGCCGAGCGTACGACGAAGCCGAGGCCCATATCGACGCCTACATCCAGGCCCTGCCCAACGGCACCCCGTCCGCTGACTGATGCCATCTCTTACGATCCGGCAGCACATGCCGGTGTCGTAGGGGCGTACGGTCCCACAGCGGTCCTACAGCGGTTGAGGCGAACGCCGGACAGGCAACGCGACCTGCTACGCCCTCAGCCGACGTGGACCCGGAGGTCGTCGCGTCGGTGGCGCTGGCGGAGCTTGCGGAGCGCCTTCTCCTTGATCTGCCGGACCCGCTCGCGCGTCAGGTCGAAGCGCTGCCCGATCTCCTCCAGCGTCAGCGGGTGCTCCCGCCCGATGCCGAAGTAGAGCCGCGTGATCTCCGCCTCGCGGGCGTGCAGCGCGCCGAGCGCCCGCTCGACGTCGATCTTCAGGCTCTCGCCGACGAGGTAGTGGTCCGGCGCGGCCTCGTGCTCGCTCGGGAGCACGTCGAGGAGCGAGTTGTCGTCGTCCTCGCCGAAGGGGGCATCTACCGAGAGGTGGCGGCCGGAGTGCTTGAGCGCCTCCCGGACCTTCTCCGGGTTGATGTCGAGCTCGGCGGCCAGCTCGTCGATGTTGGGGTCGCGGTCGTGGCGCTGGGCGAGGAGCGCGCTCGTCTTGCGGACCTTCGAGATCGTCCCGATGCGGTTGAGCGGGAGGCGGACGACGCGGCTCTGCTCGGCGAGGGCCTGGAAGATGGCCTGCCGGATCCACCACACGGCGTACGAGATGAACTTGAACCCGCGCGTCTCGTCGAAGCGCTGGGCCGCCTTGATGAGGCCGTAGTTGCCCTCGTTGATGAGGTCGGAGAGCGTGAGGCCCTGCCCCTGGTACTTCTTCGCCACCGAGACGACGAACCGGAGGTTGGACCGGACCAGGATCTGAAGTGCCTCGTCGTCCCCGTCCTTGATCCGCTGAGCAAGGGCGACTTCCTGCTCGGGCTTCAGGAGCGGAATCTGCCCGATCTCCTGGAGGTACTGGTCCAACATCCGCTGCTGGCGAGGGACGTACATGGGAACAGCCGGTTGTGTACTACAACGGAACAGTAAGCACAGCAGCGCAAGCGTCTTTCGATTAGTCGAGTCGCACACCTCGGCACGGAGGCCGGCACGAGGCTGCTTTTGTTAGACGGAAGAGCCGGTGCCTCAGGTTCCCCGCCGCGCTGCGTCTGCCTCTCACCCGCCACCCACTCCCGACCGTGCGGCGCGGCGCTGGGCTTCGTAGATTTCGCCCCGCCCTCTCCGGTGCTATGCGCCCTGCCTCCTCCGACCCCTTCCTCCTCGACTGCCGCGGCCGCGTCCTCGACTGCCAGCCGGGGCGGGCGCACGTCATGGGCATCCTGAACGTGACCCCGGACTCGTTCTCCGACGGCGGCGACTTCCTCGACCCCGGCGACGCCCTCCGCCGCGCCGAGACGATGCTGGAGGAGGGTGCGGTTCTGATCGACATCGGGGGCGAGTCCTCGCGGCCGCGCGGCGCGGTCTACGGCGACGGGGCCGAGGCGGTCGCGGCGGACGAGGAGATGCGGCGCGTCCTCCCGGTCGTCGAGGCGCTGGCGGCGCGGCTGCCGGAGGCGCTGCTGTCGGTGGACACCTACAAGCCGGTGGTGGCCGAGGCCGCGCTCGGCGCGGGCGCGCACCTGGTCAACGACATCACCGGCCTGCGCTACGGCGACGGGGCCGCCCGCGCCGCAGCTCGGGCCGGCGCTCCGCTCATTGTGATGCACTCGCTCGGGCGGCCCGGCGCGATGCCGCACGAGCACGCCTACGCCGACGTCGTGGCCGACGTGGCGGCGTCGCTCCGGACGTCGGTGCACGCGGCCGAGGCGGCGGGCGTCCGCGACGTCGTCCTCGATCCCGGCTTCGGGTTCGGCAAGTCGGTGGCGGAAAACCTGTGCCTCGTTGGGCGCGTGGACGCGCTGCTGGAAGTTGGGCGGCCGGTGCTGGTCGGCATCTCGCGCAAGAGCACGGTGGGCGCGGTGCTCGGCACAGTGGAGCAGCCGGTGCCGGTCGGCGAGCGGCTGTTCGGGACGCTCGGCATGACGGCGGTGGCCGTGCTCGGCGGCGCGTCGATCGTCCGCACGCACGACGTCCGGGAGACAGTCGAGATGTTGGCGGGGCTAACGGCCGCAGCCGAGGCCGGCGGCGCGCTTCGGGAGGCGAGGCCATGAGGCTGGCGCTCGAGGTCTTCTTCATCCCGTTCGAGCTGAAGGACGTGCTCGACATCCTCATCGTCGCCTTCCTGGTCTACCAGCTCTACCGGCTGATCCGGGGAACGATCGCCGTGCAGGTGTCGCTCCTGCTGCTCGTGATCTACGGGCTCAACGTGCTCGTCCAGTTCCTCGGGCTGACGACGCTCGAGGTCCTCTTCGGGGCGGTGAGCGAGGTGTTCGTGGTGGTCGTCATCATCCTCTTCCAGCCCGAGATCCGGCGGCTCCTGTTCATGCTCGGCCGCAACCCGCTCGTCAGCCGCTTCGTGGCGACGCCGGCCCGGGAGCGGACCATCGAGGAAATGGTGGCGGCGGCGCGCGAGATGTCCGAGAACCGGATCGGGTCGCTGACGGTGTTCTCGCGCTCGTCCGGGCTGCGCAACTACATCGAGAGCGGGACCGCGATCAACGCCAACGTCGAGCGCGACCTCCTGACGAGCGTGTTCTTCCCGAACTCGCCGCTGCACGACGGGGCCGTCATCATCGAGGACCAGAAGGTGGCCGCGGCCCGCTGCATCCTCCCCGTTTCCGACGCGCGCCGCCTCGACCCGCAGCTCGGCCTGCGTCACCGCGCCGCCGTCGGCCTGACCGAGCGGACCGATGCCTTCGTCGTCGTCACGAGCGAGGAGACGGGGCGCATCTCGGTCGCCGAGGACGGTGTGATCCAGACGGCCCTCTCGCCGGAAGAGCTGCGCGAGCGGCTCACCGAGGCCCTCATCCAGCGCCGCGCCGAGGACCCGCCTCCCGCCGAGGACGAGTTCGTGCAGGCGTGAGGCGAGTGTCGGCGTGGAGGGATTGTTCGGCCTGGGAAGAACGGCGGGAAAGGGCGAAGGGGCGAGAGGACGAACCGGCGAAGACACGTTGGCGCAGAGCGCGAGGGTCTCGTTAACTTTGGTGCCTTTTCTTGACTCTCCCCACTCTCCCCACTCTCCCCACTCTCCCCACTCTCCCCACTCTCCCCACTCTCCCCGCCAGACAAAGCCCCATGCCCGCCCGCTCCTACGACCACCAGCGCCGAGCGCTCGTCGCTCTGCTCCGGGACAAAGGCATCGCCGACGAGCGCGTGCTGAGCGCGGTGGCAGCGGTGCCGCGCCACGCGTTTGTAGACGACGCGCTGCGCCACCGCGCCTACCGGGACGAGGCCCTCCCCATCGGGCTGAAGCAGACGATCTCGCAGCCGTTCACGGTTGCCTATCAGACCAGCCTCCTCGGCGTCCAGCCTGGCCACCGCATCCTGGAAATCGGTACCGGGAGCGGCTACCAGGCAGCGGTGCTCTGCGAACTCGGTGCCCGCGTGCTCTCCATCGAGCGCCATGAACCGCTTCTCGAACGGACCCGCGCGCTTCTGGACGACCTCGGCTACCGCGTCCTCGCCCGGCACGGCGACGGCACGCTCGGCTGGCCCGCCTCGGCCCCGTTCGACGGGATCGTGGTGACGGCGGGCGGGAGCGAGGTCCCAGAAGCCCTCCTAGACCAGCTTCGGGGGCCGGACGCGGACCGGGCAGGCGGCCGTCTCATCATCCCCATCGGCGAGGCGGACAAGCAGACTATGCTCCGCATCACCCGCACCGCCACGGGGTTCGAGCGCGAGGAACTGATGGACTGCCTCTTCGTCCCCCTCGTCGCCGACCACGCCGGTCGCTAACGCCCACGCTGCTTCGGGCGAGGCGTGCCTCGCCCCTACGCCCTTTCTTGCCTCGTTCTGCATGGCCTCGTCCCCTCGGCGCCCGCGCGCGCTCTTCACGCACTTCAGCCAGGGCCTCCTGATGGGCTCGGCCGACATCATCCCCGGCGTGAGCGGCGGTACGATGGCGCTGATCGTCGGGATCTACAAGAACCTGATCGACGCCATCGGCGAGGCGGTGACGGCGGTGCTGCTCCTCGTCCGGGGCCGCGGGCGCGAGGCATGGACGGCGGTGCTGGCGCTGGAGTGGAGCCTGCTGCTCCCGCTCGCGGCGGGCATCTTCCTCGCCATCGGCCTCGGCTCGCTCTTCATCCCCGAGCTGCTGGACCGCTACCCGGTCGAGTGCCGGGCGCTGTTCTTCGGCCTCGTGGCGGCGTCGCTCGTGATCCCGTGGCAGGAGCGGCACACGCACCGCACCTGGCACTACGCCGTCGCCGCCGGTGCCGCCGCGCTGGCGTTTCTGCTCGTCGGCTTGCCGCGCAGCCCCGACCTCGCGGACCCGTCGGCGCTGCGGATCGGGCTAACGGCGGCGGTGGCGATCAACGCGATGATCCTGCCCGGCGTGAGCGGCGCGTTCCTGCTCGAAGTCCTCGGCCTCTACCGGACCACGCTGGAGGCTCTCCGCGACCTCGACGTTGGCTACGTTGCCGTCTTCGCGCTCGGCGCAGGCCTCGGCCTCGGGGCCGTAGCGAAGCTCCTCTCGTGGCTCCTCGACCGGCACCACGACCTCACGATGGCCGTCCTCGTCGGCCTCCTCGCCGGGTCGCTCCGGGCGCTCTGGCCGTGGGTGGGGACCGTCGAGCACGTCGGCTCGGACGGGGCCATCGAAGCAATCCCCGATCCGTCGGTGCTGCTCACGCCGGGACCGGAGTGGCCGGTCGCGCTCGCCCTCGCGCTCGGCGGGTTCGCCTTCGTGACGGCGCTCGCCTGGCTCGGCCGCCGCCGCATCGCCACGGGCGACGAGGTCTTGGCCGAGGAGCACGACGACGTGCGCGTTTAGGTTGAAGCGCTCGCTTGTTGGGCGCTTGCTCTCATTCGATAGACGATAAAGAGCAGCCTACCGGCGGACATTCCCATAGGGGCTGGCCTAGATAACGGTCCAGTTCAGAAGAGTCTTCAGTAGCTCGCGCGGCGATCCGTAGTTGAACCGCCACTCGCATTCCTTCAAAAACAGCTCGAAATGAGCCTTTGGCACTCCATTATACCGACGCAGATGCCGCTTCGCCTGGTTCCGCCGACCCGCTGTCGGCGGGCGGGAAGTTCTCGATCCCGTTGATGTGAGCTAAGCGCCCGTTAGCCTCGCCTATCTCATAGTCCACGTAACCCTCACCATGATCGATCCGGTAGTGCTCGAACCCCGACGCATTCAAGGTGTCATAGACGCTGAAGCCGTCGGTATAGACTATGGAATCAGGTTCAACCTGCTGGCGGATGATCGGCAAGAGCGTGGCGCACTTGAGGTCCGGCGGCACGGCGGTGTAGACCTTGCCGCCGCGCTTGAGGATGCCGAAGACAACGACCTTGCCTGCGGCTCCACGGCCCCGTTTGCCCTTGCGTCGGCCTCCGAAGTAGCTCTCGTCGATCTCGACTTCTCCGTCGAAGGGGCTCTCGTGGGCAATGTGCTCGGCGATGATCTCGCGCAGCTTGAGGTAGTGGAGCGTGGCCGTGTTACGGTTGACACCAGCGAGTTCAGCAGCCGTGCGGGCCGTAGTGCCCGCGACGAAGTGCTCGGTGAGCTTGTGCTGGATCGCAAGTGGCAGTTTGCTTCGTCGTCGGGTCATGGCAGAGGCTAAGCCACCAGACCTTATCTATGCCAGCCCCTTGATCAAAGTGAGCACAGTACATTTTTTGTGCCGAATCAACAAGACTTGCTCATCCGAAGCTGAGGCAGACTGCCTCCGGCGCGACCTGATCCGGGCGCTCGAGAGCGGCTACGCGCCGGACTACCAGGAGCTCATCAAGCGCTACTTCGACCTCCTCCAGCGGCGCAACAGCTCGGGCTCGTAGCTAGCGCACGAGGATGTCGCCGTAGGTCACGATGCGCTGCTGGCCGTCGAAGACGCGGACGCGGTAGAGCCGGGCCGTCTCGCCGCCGGTGAGCCGGAGCCGCGTCGGGTTGAACGTCAGCGTGTAGAAGTCCGGGCCCTGGTCGGAGACGAGTGCCTCGATCCGATTGTCGTCGCGGCGGCCGGTTACGGTGAGGGCTCCGGTGAGCGCGTCGCCGAAGGTGTCCTGCACGGTGATCGTGACGAGGCCGTTGCGGGCGACCGGGTTCGGAAACGCGGGGCGGACCGTGACTTGGTTGGCGAAGAACGGAGCCACCCGCCAGTCGTCGGGGTCCTCGCTCCCGTCCTCGATGGTACCACTCTCATCCGTCACTGTGAGCCCCTGGGCGGGAAAGCTGGACTGCTCGAAGAAGAGGTTCTGTCCCTCACCGGTGTCGCATCCCGGTAGGACAAGCAGCAGGGCGGAGAGAGCGAGGAGCGTTCGTGTCATAGCAGGCCGCAGTGGGAGCGGCGGATGCACCGGCGCGTGCCCTGTCCGGTTCCCGTTTCGGTGAGACGGAGGACGGTGAGACGGAGGACGGTGAGACGGAGGACGGTGAGACGGAGGACGGTGAGACGGAGGACGGTGAGACGGAGGACGGTGAGGCGGAGGACGGTGAGGCGGAGGACGGTGAGGCGGAGGACGGTGAGACGGTTGGCGCGCTGCGCAGGTGTCTTGGTACCTTGACCGGCTCTGCTTCCGACCTCCCGACCTCCCGACCCATGAAAGTCTACACCCGCACCGGCGACGACGGCACGACGGCCCTCTTCGGCGGCGACCGCGTCGCCAAGACGCATCCGCGCATCACGGCCTACGGCACCGTCGACGAGACCAACGCCGCGCTCGGCCTCGCCCGCTCGCTCAGCGCCGATGCACCCGGCTTCGACCACGCCGACCCGATCCTCGACCGCATCCAGCAGGAACTGTTCGTTCTCGGCGGCGACCTCGCGGCCCCGCGCGAAACCAAGTACCCCGTGCCCCGCATGGAGGCTTCACACGTCGAGCAGCTGGAGCACGACATCGACGCGCTGGAAGAAGACCTGCCAGCGCTCAAGCACTTCATCCTGCCGGGCGGCTCCCCGGCCGGCGCCGCCCTCCACGTCGCCCGCACCGTCGCCCGCCGCGCCGAGCGCTACACCGTCGAGCTTGCCGCGCTGGAGGCAGTCAACGACCACGCGGCGCGCTACCTCAACCGGCTCTCGGACTTCCTCTTCGTCCTCGCCCGCTGGGTCAACCACCGTGCCGGCGTGGCGGAGGCCAAGTGGGTGCCCGTGGACCGGAAGGCGAAGCAGGGAGGCTAGCCTCTCCTAGAGATTCTCCGGCGTGGAGAGCGAGGAGGGAACAGGGGGATGGGAGGACGAGCGAGAGGGAGAACGAACGTCGGCGCGAAGAGCAGCGGCCTCCGTAACTTGCTTGGCTTTTCTTGAGACTCCCAGACTCCTAGTTGCAGCGTGGCCGGTTGGGACCAGTCGGGAGGCCGGAGTCGGGGCCGCAGATCACGCCCTCGTTGTCGCCGACGGTGAACAGCAGGAGCGGGGCTCCTAGCAGGCCGAGCCACCACGGGATGCCGGCCTGCGCGGGCGGCGCGATCGGCGGCAGCGCCGGGACGCCGCCGGGGAAGCCGCCGGCCGTCGGAGGCGTCGTCCGAAGCGGCGGGCCGGGCTGGATCGGCGGGAGTTCGGCGACGGGCGGAAGCTCTGGCAGCTCCGGCAGGTCCGCCGGCGGCGTGGTCCGGGTCGGCGGCGGGCTGCCGGGGCCGGTTCCGGTGATCGGGACGGGGGGGACGTAGCCCGTGCGGCGGCTGACCGGCTCGCCACAGCAGCAGCAGCACGTCCGCACGGTGACCTTGACGCGGACGTTGCCGCTCGGGTCGACCTCGCGGCGCTCCGAGACAGGCGGCTCCTCGTACCGCGTGCTGTCGCACGGGGCCGGGCGCACGTCGACTTCGACATCGACGCCTGGCTGGTTAGCATCGGCTAGGTTACGGTCGCAGCCCACGAAACCGAGCAAAAACGTGAGAACGAGGAAGGACGCCGCCGCGCCGCCAGCAAAGTGGCGCAAGCGGGCACTCCTGTAGAAGGGGCGAGAGTAGGACATGGAGTGGCCTCTCGGGATGTGGTAACGATGACAAAGATCGGTGGTGGTTACCTCAGAGAAGGGTGTGCGAGAGCCCCTTGGGCGTGGGCTCTGTAACGCAGCGGTTACGTCGCACCTCTCTGTTGCAGCAGGATACGGCAAAAGGGGACAACCCTGACCGACGACTTACTGATTTCCCCGCTGCCCGTTTTAGGGCGTCTTCTTCCGCCCTCTCGAAGGCGGCGCAGGAGCAGGCTCGACGGTCAGCCGCTCGGCTGCGGTCTCACCGTCTAGCGCAACCGAGACGGTGTAGTCGCCAGGTCCGAGGTAGACCCGCCCGTCCTCGGCCGAGACTTGGTCGTCGCGGACCTCGTCGGGATCGACCGTCAGGTCGTAGGTGATCGTGTTCAGCCCGGCCTCGGCGCTGTCGAAGGTGGCGGTGATGAGGGTGCCGAGGGAGTCGGTGACGGTGACGGTGGCCTGCCCGGCGGCGGGCGCGAAGTAGGTCAGCACCGCCTCGGGAGTCGTCGGCTCGCCCCAGGTCCAGCCCTGCTCGCCCCAGCGTTCCGAGTGCTGCACCGGCTCGACCTCGAAGAGACGAAGCCCGCCGGCCAGCACCTCCGGCGTGAGTTGGGCGACGTGCTCCAGGTCGGCCACCCAGATCGACCGGCCGTGCGTGCCGAGGACGAGGTGGTGTTCGCCCTCGTGGATCACGGCGTCGTGGACCGGCGTGTGCGGCAGGCTCTCGCCGGTGCGCTCGCCCATCATCGTCATAAACGACGCCCCCCCGTCGAGGCTCGCGTAGAGCCCGTGATCGGTCCCGACGAACAGCAGGTCCTCATTCGCCGGGTCCTCGACGACTACGTTGACCGGCTCCGCCGGGAGATCCATCCCAATGCGCTGCCAGGTCTGGCCGAGGTCGTCGGAGCGGTAGACGTAGGCGTCGAAGTGGTCCCACCGGTAGCCGCTGAGAGCGGCGTAGAGCCGCCGCTCGTCGTGCGCCGAGGCGACGACGCGGCTGACCCACAGGTCCGCCGGCAGGCCCGCCGAGACATTTGTCCACTTCCGCCCGCCGTCCTCGGTGACGTGCACGAGCCCGTCATCGCTCCCGACGACGAGCAGCCCGAACCGAAGCGGCGACTCGTCGATCGAGGTGAGGGTGCCGTAGGGCACGTCGCCGGGGATGCCGCCGAGCGTGAGGTCGTCCGAGAGCGCGGTCCAGGTCTCGCCCCGGTCGAGCGAGCGGTGGAGCTTCTGGGAGCCGAGGTAGAGGATGTCCTGGTTGTGGCGCGAGAGGTGGATCGGCGTCTGCCAGTTGAAGCGGAGCGGGCGCTCGCCGAGGTCGTGGCGGGGCGTGATGCGCGTGCGCTCGTAGTCCGCGCCGGGGGCCGGACGGTCGAGGCGGAAGTAGTTGCCGAACTGGAAGCCGGTGTAGACCGTGTTGTTGGTCCGCGTGTCGACGGCGATCTGCATCCCGTCGCCGCCCATGATCCAGTCGAAGTCGTAGTCGCCCGAGGCCAGCCAGCCGGGGCCGGGCGTGTGGGTGTGCGGCCCGGCCCAGACGCCGTTGTCCTGGAGGCCGCCGTAGACGTGGTAGGGCTCCTGGGCGTCCACGGCGACCGTGTAGAACTGCCCGACCGGCGGCACGTTCGCCTTGAACCACGAAGTGCCGTCGTCGTAGCTCACGTTGATCCCGCCGTCGTTGCCGCTGACGAGGTGGCCCGCCTGGTTCGGGTTGACGAAGAGCGCGTGGTGGTCGACGTGGACGTGCGCCTGCCCGATGTTCTCCCACGTCGCCCCGCCGTCGGAGGAGGCGATGATGGGGACGCCGAGCAGGTAGAGCCGGTCGGGGTTGTCCGGGGCGACGCGGACTTCGCCGAAGTAGTAGCCGTAGGAGAACACGAGGTCGTCGAGGTAGCCCTCGTGCGTGCGGGTCCAGGTCTGCCCGCCGTCGTCGGAGCGGTAGACCTCGGCCCCGACGACCGGGGTGTCGAAGAGTTGCCGGTTGGCGTCCTCGAGGTACTCGACGAGCGCGACCGGTTCGAGGTCGCCGGCCTCGACCATCTCCAGGAGCGAGGCGGCGGTGTACGAGATCGGGAAGCCGTTGCGGTCGAGGTAGTCGTTGAGCTCGTCCTCGGCGAGCGCGAGGAACGCGTCGCGCGGCATCGTCCGAAGCGCGTCCTTTGTCAGCGCCAGCGCTTCCTCGTCGGCCTCGGCGGGGCGGCGGTTCTGGTTGTCGAGCGAGGCGAAGATCGTCTGCGGGTTGCCGGGGTAGACCGCGAGACCGATCCGCCCGACGCCCGCGCCGGTCGGGAAGCCGCTGCCCTCGACGGTGAGGAGCGTCCACGACGCCCCGCCGTCGGCGGATTTGTAGATGCCCGAGCCCGCGCCGGCCTCGGTGAAGTCCCACGCCCGCCGCGTCCGCTCCCACGCCGCGGCGTAGAGCACGTCGGGGTCAGACGGATCGAGGGCGAGGTCGATCACCCCGGCATCGTCGCTCACGAAGAGCGTTCGCTCCCACGTCGCGCCGCCGTCGGTGGTTTTGTAGACGCCGCGGTCGGGGCCGGGCGAGTAGAGCGGCCCGATGGCGGCGACCCAGGCCGTCTCCGGGTCGCCCGGGTGGAGGACGATGCGGCCGGTGTGCTGCGTCTCGCCGAGGCCGAGGTGCTGCCACGACGCACCCCCGTCGGTGGACTTGTAGACCCCGGTGCCGGCGTAGGAGGAGCGGCTGGAGTTGTTCTCGCCGGTCCCGGCCCAGATCGTCACGCCGTCGCCCTCCGGGTCGCGCCAGTCGACGGCGATGTCGCCGAGCGTCATCACGGCCTGGTCGTCGAAGAGCGGCTCGAAGGCGGCCCCGCCGCTCGTCGTGCGCCACAGCCCACCCGAGGCGTAGGCCACGTAGAACGTCGCCGGGTCGGCCGGCGAAACGTCTACGTCGGTGACGCGCCCGCTCATCACCGTTGGGCCGACGCTGCGGAACGGGACGTTGCCGAGGAGCGAGCGCTCGGCGAGAGACCGGCGCGCGGCGAACCCGGCGAGGCGCTCGGCAGCGGGCGTCGCGGCGACAGGGTTCGAGGCGGCGTCGCCGGGATCGGCGGCAGGCGGCGGGGCGAACGGCTGAGCGAACGGCTGGGCAGCAGCCGGGAGAGCGAGGGCGGCGAGCAGCAGCGGAAGCAGACGGTGCATAGCGTTGGAACGGTAAGGGCGGGATGTATCTTGGCAGACTACCTCCCGATGATAGGCACGCTGCACCACTTTTCCCTCGTCCCGATGCCACTTCTTTCGTCCCGACCGTCCGAGCCGCCGCCGCGCTTCGAGTACTTCCGCCGCAAGGCCGAGCGCGTCACCCGCAACCCGAAGCGCGTCCGCACCGTGGTCCGCGAGGCGTACGATAAGATCGCCGAGCACCGCGAGGAGATCGGGCAGATCCGCACCGACCTGCCGGTGCTGCTGCGCCTCGTCCGGGCGTGGCTCGGCGGCGAATACCGCCGCGTCCCGCTCAAGGCGATCGTGCTGATCGTGGGGGCTGTGCTCTACTTCCTCAACCCGCTGGACCTGATCCCGGACTTCCTCCCGGTCGTCGGCTACCTCGACGACGCAGCGGTGCTCAGCTAC
Source organism: Bacteroidota bacterium (assembly GCA_038746285.1). NCBI lineage: Bacteria > Pseudomonadati > Bacteroidota > Bacteroidota bacterium. Next base: position 5,707 of record JBCDKT010000046.1, on the reverse strand, counting down.
GTGCTCCGCACGCTCCACGCCGAGGTCGAACTCTACGGGGCGTGGGAGGCGCAGCACCAGCTTCCGGCCCCCGATCTCTCGTAGCGGCAGGCTCCGCCCGAGCGTCTTCGGCGGGTCGCGCGCGGTGCCTGTATATTCGCGCGCCCTCGCTTCATCTATCCCGTTACAGCCATGCTTTTCCGTGCCGTGCGCCGCCTCGTCCCTCTCGCGCTGCTCCTCGCCCTCGCTCCGGCGATAGCGCAGCCCGCCCAGCCCATCGAAGACGATGGGCCTTTCCTTGTTGGCCGGACCGACGTGGTGTTCCAAGACGCCGTGTTCGGCCAGGGACAGATTCGGGGCCGCATCTACTATCCGGCGACGGCCGCCGGGGTCGAGGCGCCGCCGGACGCGGGCAGCGGACCGTTTCCGCTCGTCGCCTTCCAGCACGGCTACCTCGGCCGCCCGAGCAACTACGACGACCTCTGCACCCACATCGCGAGCTGGGGCTTCGTCGTCGCCTCGACGGGCACCGAGACGGGCTTCTTCCCGAACCAGCGGCAGTACGCCCGCGACACGCGCTCGCTGCTCTACTACGTCGAGGACCAGTCCGATGCGCCCGGCCCGTTTAGCGGCATGGTCGACGACGGCCCCTGGGCGGCCTCGGGGCACTCGATGGGCGGCGGCGTGCTGGCGCTCCTGATCGGGATCGAAGAGCGCGTGCAGACGATCATCGGGCTCCAGTCGGCGTTCGTCAACGACGGACGGATCGGCAACATCAACGAGTACACCGGCCGGCACGTTCAGATCGCGGGATCGGTGGACCGCATCGTCCCGCCGTCGCAGGTGGTGCGCTACTTCGACGAGGCCGAGAGCGCGAGCCGCAACGTCTACTTCGAGGTCGTCGGCATGGGCCACAGCGGGCCGACGGACACGGTGCCGGACAACGAACCGCTTCCCGCTGCCGACCAGAAGCGGCTCCACAAGCGCCTCGTGACGGGCATCCTCCGCGCCGAGATCAAGGGCGAGCAGAACCTCTACGCCGAGATTCTCGGCGAGGGGATCGCCGGCGAGCCGGTGGAGATCGAGGCTGTCACCCCGGACCCGGTGCTCTGGGTGCGCCCGAGCGAGACCGCCCCGGCGCTCGTCGTCGGGGCCGCCGCCCGGCCAGACACCGACGTCGTCCTCGCGTGGTCGGACACCCGCGCCCCGCGCCCGACGCCCGTCGGCGAGGTCGGCATCGATCCCGCGCCGGAGCAGATTCTCTTCCGGGGTCCCGCCGGCCCCGAGGGCACGACTGAGGTTCTCCTGCCGCTGGCCGACCTCGCCGGGGCCGACAGCGTCTTCGTGCAGGGCCTCGCGCTGGGTGCCATCGGGAGCGTCACGCGGCTCGACGCCCGCGCCGGGGCCAGCGCAGCCGCCCCAGTTGCCGCCGCCCGAGGCGACCTCGCCACCGCGACGGGCCTCGGCGAGGTCTACCCCAACCCGTTCCGCACCGACCTCACGGTGCGCTACGACCTCGCCGACGCCGGTCACGCTCGGGTCGAGGTGTACGACGTACTCGGCCGCAGCGTGGCAGTCCTCGCGGCGGGTGAGCACGCAGCCGGACAGCACGAGGCACAGTGGACCGGCCGCGACGAAGCCGGGCGACCGGTCAGCGCCGGGCTCTACGTGGTGCACCTTCGCGCTGGGCAGGTCAGGCTCTCGCAGACCATCGTGCGCCTGCCCTAGCCCGCGGGCCGTCGGAACTCGCGCTACCCGGTGAACCAGACCTGGTTGGTGACGTCCTGAGCCAGCGCCTCGACGCGGTCGGGGTCGGCGGCCAGCGTGCGGAGCGGGCCGTCCACGAGGAGGGCCGCGAGACCGTGGACGAGGCTCCACAGCGCGACGGCCAGCGGCACCTGCTCGGCCGCGTCGGCGTCTAGCTCGGAGACGGCGCGCAGCAGGTGGCGAAACCCGGCGATGTCGTCGGGGAGTGCCCCGTCGTCTTGCGCCAGACCCGCGAACGGGTCCCCCATCTCGGGCCGGAACGCGAGGCGGAAACGCTCGGGATGCGCGACGGCGTAGCGGACGTAGGCCACACCCATCGCCCGGATGCGCTCGGCGGGGTCGGCGTGGTCGGGGGCGGCGAGGGCACGGTCGAGGCCGTCGAGCGCGTCTTCGGCGAGGGCGCAGACGAGGTCGGTCTTGCCCTTGAAGTGGTGGTACGGAGCCGTCGGGCTGACGTCGGTGCGGCGGGCGAGGTCGCGGAGCGAGAGCGCCCCCACGCCGCGCTCGGCGAGGACGGCGTGGGCCTCATCGAGCAGGGCGCGGCGGAGGTCGCCGTGATGGTAGGTGTCAGGCATTTTTTTCTTGTGCGTGCAACTTGGCAGTGCTCAGATAGTATTCTATCTTAGCACCCGTCAGTTCACCCTCCGGTTCCAACCATGACTCGCCTTCAGGCAACGCTCGTCCTCATCCTCGCCACGCTCACCCTGACGGTGTTCGGCCGCGCCACATGGGCCGGGCTCGCCCCTACCGTCGCGGCAGCGCCTGCGCTGGTCGGCTCGGTCCCGGCGTGGGCATGGTGGACCGTCTTCGGTGTTGCGATGGGAACGATGAAGCTGTTCTTCTTCCACCGCAACGGCTCGTCGTGCGGCTCCTGCGCATCAGCCTCCGCTCCTTCTGCCTCCTAGCCTCATGACCTCTTTCCGCACGCAGTACGGCCCGTGGGCCGTCGTCACCGGAGCCTCCTCCGGCATCGGCCGGGCCTTCGCCGGGCGACTCGCCGAGCGCGGGCTGCACCTCGTCCTTGTCGCCCGTCGCGGCGGCGTCCTCGACACCCTCGCTGCCGACCTCACCGCCTCGCACGGCACCGAGACCCGCACCGTCGCAGCCGACCTCGGAACCGAGTCTGGTTTAGCCGACCTTGAAGCGGCGACGGCCGACCTCGACGTGGGGCTGCTCGTGGCCTCGGCGGGCTTCGGCACGTCAGGAGCCTTTCTGGAGTCGGACCTCGGGGACGAGGTGAACATGCTCGACGTGAATGGGCGTGCTGTGCTCCGGCAGGTGCACCACTTCGGGCGGCGTCTGGCCGAGCGCGGGCGCGGCGGGCTGATCTTGCTCGGCTCGCTCGTCGGGTTCCAGGGGACGCCGTTCGCGGCGCACTACGCGGCGACGAAGGCGTACGTGCAGACGCTCGGCGAAGCGCTGCACGTCGAGCTGAAACCAATGGGCGTGGACGTGCTGGTGTGCGCGCCCGGCCCCGTCCGCACCGGCTTCGCCGAACGCGCCGACATGAGGATGGGTGCCACGGTCGCGCCGGACGATGTCGCAGAGCCCACGCTCGCGGCGCTCGGGCGGCGGCAGACTGTGCGGCCCGGCTTGCTGACGAAGGTTCTCTCTGGCGGCCTCGCCCTGCTGCCTCGCTGGGGCAAGGTCCGCATGATGGCTCGTGTGATGGGCGGGATGACCGCGCACCAGACCTCCGCCTGAGCCGGGCTACCCGGCCGCCTCATCGCCCGCGCGCAGACGGTGGACCCGTAGCTGCTTTCCCCGTCACGCTTCACTCAGCCGGCCGGCGCGCTGCGCGAGCTGGTACTGCTTCGGCGTCTGGTCGACGTGGGCGCGGAAGACGCGGATGAAGTGGCTCGGGCTGGCGAAGCCGACGGCGGCGGCCACGGCGGAGACGGTCCGGTGCGGGTCCCCGGCGAGCAGGCGGCGGGCGCGGCGGATGCGCTCGCCGGTGAGGAAGGCGACCGGCGTCTGCCCGAAGGTGCCTCGGAAGTGGCGGTAGAACGTCGGCTCGCTCATGCAGGCGACAGCGGCGAGGTCGCCGACCGTGAGCGGCTCGTGGAGGCGCTGCTTGGCGTACTCCACGGCGGCGGCGAGCGGGTCGCGCGCGGCCTGGGCGCGGCTGGCTTCGAGCAGGAGCCGCCGCGCCTCCATCCTCAGCATCCGCACGACGAGCTCCTGCACGCCGAGGTCGATCAGCGTCTCCTTGTCCGGGTGGTCCTCGACGAACAGCCCGGCGAGCTGGTGGATCGTCCGCTCGAAGCCGGGCGTGTTGTGGAAGTGGCAGACGGTCTCGTCCTCGTAGGCCCACTCGCCAGCCTCGGCGTGGCGCGGGGCGGCCTCGTTGAGCCGCTGGACCACGCGCTGCACCCGCACCCGGTCGATCTCGATCGTGAGGCACTTCGTCGGTGTCTCGTCGGAGGCTCCGGGGAAGTCGATCTCGATGGTCTGGTCCGAGGGGACGACGAGCGACTCAGTGGGGAGGAACGGAATGGCTGCGCCCCGCGCAGTGTGGACCACCTTCTTGCCGGTCACCATGCCGCAGTAGAGCGGGTTCGGAGCGGTGAGCGGGACGCGCTCGGCGGGGCGGAACGTGTCGTAGACCGCGAACTCGGCCCCCTCGGCCCCGAACGTGACGCGGTTCTCGACGAGGTCCTGCGGCGGGCGCTCGCGCTCGACGCGGGCGAGGCGGGTGTGGAAGGCGTCGGTGGGGTGGGCAGACGGCATCGGGCGACCTGACAGAATCCCGCGATTTTTTGGAAGCCTTCCGCTAGACGGCTGGAAGCGCTTGCAGGTACCCTAAATAAACGATATAATCTGTGCTGTCGCAAGGCGGCTACCGCTTCCTCCTTCACCAACCCCACACCGCTATGATCTACGACCGCCCCCAACTCAAGGAGCGCTACCACAACTTCATCGGCGGCGAGTACGCCGAGCCGGTCGACGGCCGCTACTTCGAGAACCCGTCGCCGATCGACGGGCAGAACTTCTGCGAGATCCCGCGCTCGAACGAGAAGGACGTCGAGCGCGCCCTCGACGCGGCGCACAAAGCTGCCCAGACGTGGAACAAGACCTCCGTCGCCGAGCGCTCGAACATCCTCCTCAAGATCGCGCAGATCACCGAAGACAACCTCGAGTACCTCGCCCGCGTCGAGACCGTCGACAACGGCAAGCCGGTCCGCGAGACGCTCAACGCCGACCTCCCGCTCGTCGTCGACCACTACCGCTACTTCGCCGGCGTCATCCGCGCCCAGGAGGGCGGCATCTCCGAGCACGACGCCGACACGGTCTCGATCCAGCTCCCCGAGCCGCTCGGCGTGGTGGCGCAGATCATCCCGTGGAACTTCCCGCTGTTGATGGCGGCCTGGAAGCTCGCCCCGGCGCTCGCCGCCGGCAACTGCGTCGTCATCAAGCCCGCCGAGCAGACGCCGGTCGGCATCATGGAGTGGATCGACCTGATCAAGGACGTGCTCCCGCCGGGCGTAGTCAACATCGTCCACGGCTTCGGGCCGGAGGCGGGCAAGCCGCTCGCCCAGAGCGAGCGCATCGCCAAGGTCGCCTTCACGGGTGAGACCACGACGGGCCGCCTCATCATGCAGTACGCCTCGGAGAACATCATCCCGGTCACGCTCGAGCTCGGCGGCAAGAGCCCCAACGTGTTCTTTGCCGACGTGATGCAGGAGAAGGACGACTTCCTGCAGAAGTGCCTCGAAGGCTTTGGCATGTTCGCGCTCAATCAGGGCGAGGTGTGCACCTGCCCGTCACGCGCGCTCGTGCAGGAGGAAATCTTCGGCGCGTTCATGGAGCTGGCGGTCGAGCGGGCCAAGGCCCACGTGCCTGGTAACCCGCTGGACCCCGCCACCACGATCGGCGCGCAGGCCTCGAACGACCAGTTCGAGAAGATCCTCAGCTACCTCGACATCGGCAAGCAGGAGGGCGCCGAGGTGCTGCTGGGCGG
>JBCDKT010000045.1 GCA_038746285.1 Bacteroidota bacterium | reverse complement strand
CGCGTGTTTGGCTGGGCGTGGGCAGTGGTGCATCGAGAGCCGGGTCAGCGTGGGTTCGTAGTGCTGAAGAAGCGTTGGATCGTGGAGCGGACGTTCGCGTGGTTCGGTGGCTACCGTCGGTTGTCGAAGGACTACGAATATCTCCCGGCGGTCAGCGAGGCGATGGTGCATCTGAGCGCGATCCGCTTGATGCTTCGTCGAGTAGCATAGCTTACCAAACAGTCTCTAACTCAGGAACAGGTACGGCTTCCAGTGGTCGTCGAGGCGGCCGATGTAGTCGCGGATGAACATGACGTGGCTGGGGCGGAACGGCTTGCGCTGGAGCGTCATGCCGGCCTCAGCAGGGGTCCGGTTGCCCTTGCGGTTGTTGCACGGCACGCAGGCCGCGACGAGGTTCTCCCAGGTGTCCTTGCCCCCGCGCGACTTCGGCAGGACGTGGTCCAGCGTCAGGCGGTCGTAGCTGCCGCAGTACTGGCAGCGGTGCGCGTCGCGCCGGAGGAGGTTCTTGCGCGAGAGCATGATCCGCTTGTACGGGACGTGGACGTACGCCTTGAGCCGGACGATGCTCGGCCACGGGTGCTCGGCGCGCGCCGAGCGCAGCACCCGGTCGGCGCGTGCGTGGACGAGCTCGACCTTGTGGAGGAAGAGCAGCACCACGGCACGCTCCACGCTGCAGACGCTAATGGCGCGGTAGTCCTGGTTGAGGACGAGGACGTGCCCGCTGAGCGCGCTCACGCCACCCCCCGCCCGCTGGCTGCAGCGGGATGCCAAACGATGCCGGTGTTGGAAGTCGAAACGGAGAAGGCGCGTCGGAGGTCTAGGCCGGAGTGCGGGGCTGCCGGCTAAACGCGGTGCCGGACTCCGGGTTCGAGGCAAAGGAACTGCTGGGCCCGCCACGTCTCGAGCTGCGGGCGGCAGAAGTATACAACCGAAGCGGCCCCTGCGCCGAGGCACAAGGACCGCTCTGGCGATGTCAGCAGGTCGGAAGTTCGGCTACTCGGCCACCCGGTACCACGTCTGCGTCCGGCCCAGCGCGCTGCCCATGAGCGGCACCTTGATGAAGCCTCGCACCTCCAGCGTATTCGCATCGCTGAGCGACATCTTGGCGCTGTACGTCTTGCCGTTGGCCGGATCGGTGATCGTGCCGTCCTCCCACTCGTCCCCGTCCTGCTCCATCCCCTTGATGATCACGACGCCGACGAGCGGCTTGTTGTGGTACTCGCCCTCGCAGATCTCACAGACCTCGGGGATGCTGCCGTCGTCGGGGAGGAGCTTGGCGATCTTGCCGTAGAGCTCGCCGTCCTGCTCGTAGATCTCGACGAGAGACTTCGGCTCACCGGTCTCGTCGTCGATCGTGCGCCACATGCCGATGGGGCTCTGGGCAAACGCGGTGGAGCCGAGGAAAACGCAGGCGACAGCGAGCAGGACAAAGCGGGTCAGGATGTTCATGTCAGAAGAGGTTGGTGTCGAGGATGGTGGTCAGCCGGGGCGGACGGGCGGAGGCACGCAGGGCGTACGGCCGTGCAGCGCGCCGCACACTCTAACGATGGCAATTCGACCCTGTAGACGCAAGCCCTGTTCCAGAGGACCGTGAGACGGTGGACGGAGAACGGTGGACGGAGAACGGTGAGACGATGGCGCGTTGCGCGGCGGCCTCGGTAGTTTTCGCGGTTTTGCTTCCCCCAACCTCCCAACCTCCCAACCTCCCAACCTCCTAACACCCTCCGTTCCCTCCACGCCGAACCCGCCCTCCTCACTCCTCCTTCAGGTGGCCGTTGGACTGGATGCGGCGGTTGCGCTCGCGGGCCTTGCGGACTTCGGGGATGAGCTGCTCGAGGTGCGCGCCGAGATACTCGAGGCGTTCCTCTTCGGTGGCGAGTTCCAGGACTTCCTGCTTGCTCTCCAGGTCGAGCCCGGCGTTCTGGGCGACGACGAACGAGATGCGCTTGGGGCCTTCGTAGATCACCGGGCGGATGTTCTCCCCGGCCAGTTCGAGGAGCTTCATGTGGAGCGTGATGACCCGCTCCCGCGCCGCCGGGTTGGCGACGCCCTCGTCGAGCGGTTCGAAGGAGGTGACGCGGGCCGTGAGGTAGAGCCGCTCCTGGTGGACCTCCTCGATCCGAAAGCGCTCCTCGCCGACGGTGAGGATGTCCATCCGCCCGTCCTCGTAGCGCTGGAGCACACGGTCGATCCGGGCGGTGCAGCCGATGCGGGCCAAGTCCTGGTCCTCGGCCAGCACGATCCCGAAGGGCTCCTCGGTCTCCAGGCAGTGGCGGACCATCGCCTGGTAGCGGTCCTCGAAGATGTGAAGCGGCATCGGTTCGCCGGGGTAGAGGACGACGCCGAGGGGGAAGAGAGGGAGCGCGTCGGGGGTGGGAATAGCCATGAGCCGGAGGGTTAGAAGACGGCGAGCGTCTCTTGAGATGAGGACGCGCGAATCTACCGGTCACGAGAGGCCGCTGTCCAGTAGATTCCGCCTCCCTCTCCCCTCTCCCCCATGCACGTCGCTGATTGGCTCGTTCTCGGCCTCTACGTCGCCGCTATCGTCACCATCGGCGTCTGGGCCAACCGGCGGCAGACCGACACCGAGGCGTACTTCGTCGGCAACCGGGGCGTGGCGTGGTGGGCCGCCGGGCTCTCCATCATCGCCACCTCGTTCTCGGCGGCCTCGATCCTCGGCGTGCCGGGCTACGCCTACGCGAGCGACCTGTGGTACCTCCAGTATCAGTTGGGCGACATCCTCGCGGCGGTCATCGTGGCGGTGCTCTTCATCCCGTTCTTCCACAAGGTGCGCGGCCTCACGACGGCCTACGAGTACCTCGAAGCGCGCTTCGACCTCAAGAGCCGCCTCCTCGGCTCGTCGCTCTTCGCGCTGACCGTCCTACTCCGGGCCGGGACGCTCCTCTACGGCGCCGCCCTCCTCTTCTCCGCCGTCGTCCCGACCGATCTCGTGCCGGGCCTGACGGGCGTCGAGGAGGCCGTCGTGATCTTCGGCGTGATCGCGATTGTCTACACCGTCCTGGGCGGCATCTCGGCCGTGATCTGGACCGACGTGATCCAGTTCGCGATCATGAGTGCCGGGGTGATTGCCTCGATGGCGGTCGTGGTGGCGGGGACGTCGGGGGGCTGGGGCGACGCCTTTGCCGGGGCCGCCGCCGCCGGCAAGCTCGACCTCGTCCACACCGAGGACCTGACGGCGGGGACCGGCCTGCTGACGGCGGTCTTCGGCTACGGCCTCCTCGCGCTCTCGCTCTTCGGGACCAACCAGCAGCCGGTGCAGCGCTACATGACCGTCGCCGAGCCGCGCGACGCGCAGCGGGCGCTCCTCCTGGGGGTCGGGGCAGGCGTCGTCGGCGTCACGCTCTCGCTCCTCCTCGGCGTCTTCCTGTTCCTGTTCTACCAGGAGTTTCCGGCGCTCCTGCCGGACGGGCTCACGCCCGACCAGGTGATGCCGCACTTCGTCAACACCGAGGTGCCGCCTATCCTGACCGGGGCGCTCGTCGCCGCCGTCTTCGCCGCGGCGATGTCGAGCCTCGACTCGGCGCTGAACTCACTCGCGGCGGCCCTCACGGTCGATTTCCTCAGCCGGTTTAGGCCCGAGACGCCGGAGCCGTCGCGGCTGCGGTTCGCCAGGGCAGTCGTGGTGACCGCAGGCATCCTGGGCATCGGAATCGGGATCTACGCGGCGCGGACCGAGGCCCCGCTGATCGACCTCATCCTGAGCTTCATGGGTTACTTCGCGGGCGGGCTCCTCGGGCTGTTCCTGCTCGGGATGCTGACGCGGCGGGCGAACGGGCACGGGGCCTTCGCCGGCGCGATTGTCGGCACGCTCGTCGTGCTGATGGTGACCGAGAACGACTTCGGCCTGCCGGCGCTCTACGCCCTCCTCGGCTTCGAGCCTATCCCGTTTATCTGGTCTACGGCCGTGGGGCTCGGCGTGACGATGACGGTCGGGTACCTGGTCTCGATGCTGGGGCGGCCCGCCTCACCGGAACAGCTCGCCTACAGCGCGGCGCGGGGAGGGTGAGGAGAGCCAGTTTGGCGTGGAGGGAACGGAGGGCCAGGAGAGCGAACAGCGTTAGCGCAGAGCGCGACCGGCTCGTTAAATTGCTCGTTTTCGTCCACCGTCCCACCGTCCCACCGTCCCACCGCTCCATGCTCCGGCTCCTACCGGTCTTCCTGGCTTCGCTCTTCGGCGCGGCGAGCGCCCAGCCAGCGGCCCTCTCGCCGTTCGCGTTCGGCGCGGCGGACGATCCGCTGGAGATGCCGGTGCGCGACGCTCGGCCGCGCGTGGCGCGTCTGATGGCGCTCACTGGACCGTCCTACATCGGCGTGTCGTGGCGCGGCGGGATCGGGCTAGAGGCCGACCTTGCGGCGGGGCCGCTCTCGCTCGGCATCGGCGGGCGGCTTCGCGTCAGCGACGGGCTGTACGAGGAAGACTTCGACGACACCTACGACCTCCTCCGGCTCGTCCGCTACGCCCGGCTCGACCCGACGCCGCGGCTCCCGGTCTACGCGCGCGTCGGCCCCGTCAGGCAGCTCACGCTGGGGCCGGGGCACCTCGTGCGCGCCTTCCAGACGACCTCGGCGTGGGACCACCGGACGGTCGGATTGGAGACGGCCGTGCAACTTCCGTTCGTCCGCGTGATGGGCGTCGCCGACGACGTGCGGCTGAACGGGCTCGTGGGCGGCCGGGGCGAGATTCGCCCGTTCGAGCGCGCGCTCAGTCCGTTTCTGCAGTCGGTGACGGTCGGTGCCACGGCCGTCACCGACCTCCGCCTCCCGGCCGACACGGCCACGACCGCCTTCGCCGTCGACGCCCGCCTAGCGCTGTGGCAGATCGGCGACTTCGCGCTCTCGCCCTACGCGAGCTACGCCCGGTTCACCGAGTACGGTAGCGGATACGGTGGTGGGGTCGAGTTTGCGAGCCGCGACCTCGCCGGGTTCGGGCGGCTCGGGGCGGCGGTCGGGTTCTCCCAGAGCGGTGAGCGGTTCATCCCCGGCTACTTCAACGCGTTCTACGCGCTCAGCAACCCCGGCGCGCGCATCCTGGACGACGAAGCGTTCTTCGCGTCGGGGTCCCCGGTCCCCGTCGGCACACCACTCGACGAGGCCGCCGGCGGCTTCGCGCTGAACGTCGGGCTGCACGCTCTCGTCTTCAACTCGTTCGAGTTCGCCGGCTACGTCCAGCGCGACTTCAGCGGCGACGACCTCACCGAGAGCACGGTCCGCCTCGCCTTCGCGCCGGGCGGAGGCGACCCGCTCCGCTTTGTCTTCGAGGTGCAGCAGCAAGGCCGGAGCGGGTTCTTCGACCTGTTCACCGAGTACGAGGCGCAGAACGTGCTCGTCTTCCACCTCGACTACGCCCTCCCCGGCCCGGCGTGGCTGGTGCTCCGCTCCCGCTACGGCTACGAGCGGCTCGAGGACGGACCGGACGGCGAGGCGCGCTACCTCGTCGAGCGCCGGTTCGAGCCCTTCGTCGGCGTCCGCGTCGCCTTGCAGTAGACGGCGAGACGCTGCGTGACGGGCCCCGCCACGCTTGGCGATGTAGCTTGCAAAACCCGACCCTCGATTCCTGAGCCTCGATGACTGTTCGACCCATCACCGCGGCTGAGACGCGGCCCCTCCGTAGCACGGTCCTCCGCCCCGGGCAGCCGCCTGGGTCGCTCGTCTATCCCGGCGACGACGCCCCCGGCAGCTTCCACGCGGGCGCACTCCTCGACGGCGAGGTCGTCGGCATCGCCAGCATCTTCCCCGAGCCGATGCCGGTCGCGCCGCGCGCCGGCTTCGACCCGGCAGATGCGTTCCGGCTGCGCGGGATGGCGACGCGGCCGGACCTCCAGGGAACAGGCCTGGGGCGCGCCGTCCTCGGCCGCTGCATCGAGCACATCCGCACAACGGGCACGGTCCTGCTGTGGTGCAACGCCCGCACGCCGGCGCTCGGCTTCTACGAGCGGCTGGGCTTCGAAACGGTCGGCGAGGAGTTCGGCATCCCCGGCATCGGGCCGCACTACGTGATGTGGAAAGACGTGCGGCCCCGCAGGTAGCGCGTCCCTGGAGCACGTTGCGCCGGTGCCGCGGCGCGCTCGGCGAGCGCGCCCTACCGGAGCTAGCCTTACCCGAGCTAGCGGCGGGGTAGGGACGCCTCGCCGAGGCGTCCGCTCTGCCGAACCGCCCCGCAAAACACGCTAGCGCTGCGCGGCTCGGTCCTTCGACCAGTCCCGGACGCGCCGGCCTGCGGGCCTCGGCTCGCTCATCACAGCCGTCGGCAGGTCGAACGAGAACGTGGCTCCCTCGCCCGGCGTGCTCTGGACGCGGATCGTGCAACCGTGAAGGTCGAGGATCTTCTTGGTGATAGCGAGGCCGAGACCGGACCCGCTCGCGGCGGTCGAGGTGCGGGCCTCGTCGTTGCGGTAGAAACGCTCGAAGATGCGCGCCTGGTCGGCCTCGCTGATGCCGCAGCCCGTGTCCGAGACGCGGACGACGACGCGCCGGTTCTCGACGGCCGTCGCCACCTGCACGCGGCCACCTTCCGGCGTGTGGCGCAGCGCGTTGTCCGTCAGGTTCGCGATCACGCGCTCGATCAGGCCGATGTCTGCGTGGACCGTCGGCAGGTGGTCCGAAAGCGAGGCCGTGAGCGCGACGCTCTGCGCCTCGGCGCGCGGCTGGAACTGCGCCACCACGTCCTGCACGAGCTCGGCCACGGCGAACGGCTCGACCTCCGGCTCGACCTGCTGCGCGTCGAACTTCGAGAGCTCGAACAGTTCGCCGACGAGGTCGGAGAGCCGGTTGGCGTTGCGGAGGGCGATCGAGAGGTAGCGCTCGGCTTCGTCGGGGCTAAGTTCGTCCTTTTTCATCAGGACGGTCTCGAGGTAGCCCTGGACCGAGGCAAGCGGGCTGCGCAGGTCGTGCGAGACGTTCGCGACGAGCTCGCGCCGGAGCCGGTCGTTGCGCTTGAGCTCGTCCAGGTTCGCCACGATCTTGTCGGCCATGTGGTTGAACGAGACGGCGAGCTGGCCCACCTCGTCCTCGGAGGCCACCGGCACGCGGCGCTCGTAGTGCCCGTGCTCGAACTCCTCGACGACCTCGGTCATGTGGCGCAGCCGCCGCGTGATAAACCCGAAGAGGATGAGGCCGGCGATCGCCGTCAGCAGGAGCGCGAGCGGCAGCGCCCGGAGCGTCCCGCTGGCGATGAACGACTCGCGCAGCATGGCGAGGGCCGAGTCGTAGGCCTCGGTGCCGAGCGTGATGTAGAGGTAGCACCCCGTCTCGCCCATGATCTCGACCGGAGCGACCGAGAACGGGCGCTGGCGGCCCGGCTGGAGCGGGTCGTCGCCGAGGATCGGGAAGTCGTCCGCGCCGGACATCATGCGGTCGAGCGGCCCCACGTCCACGACCGGCATCGCCACCTCGTGGCCTGGCCCCACGAACGCGCCCTTAATCATGCCTGTATCGCCGAGCAGGTAGACGTCAATGCGGCGGTTGATCGTCGTCAGCCCTTCGATAATGCTGCTGATGGCCTCCTGGTCGATGTCGGTGCGGAGGTGGGGCTGGAACTGCGGGGCGAGCGTCCGCGCGAGGTCGCGGTTGAGGCGCTGGTCGGCCGCCTCGGTCAGCCGGATCGCGGACTGGGCCGTCCACACGGCCAGCACCACCCCGAGCGCGACGAGGAGCACGAGGAAGATGGCCGAGAGGCGGGCGTAGAACGAGAGCAGGAAGCGTTTCACGGGTCGGGGGGCAGAAGTTGGGGGTCTCACGTTTGCGCTCTTCACTCAGCGCCCGTCACTCGTCGCTGACGAGTTCTTGTTCCTCGGCGAAGCGGTAGCCCACGCCCCAGACGGTCTGGACGTAGCGCGGGTTCGCCGGGTCGGGCTCGATCTTCGAGCGGAGGCGGTTGATGTGCGAGTTGACGGTGTGGCTGTAGCCGGCGTACTGGTAGCCCCAGACCTTGTCGAGGAGCTCCTGCCGGCTGTAGGCCCGGCCGGGGTGCTGGGCGAAGAGCGCGAGCAGGTCGAACTCCTTCGCCGTCAGCTCGACGGGCTCGCCGCCGAGGCGGACCTTGCGCTTCGAGACCTCGATCAGGAGGTCCCCGAGGGCGAGCTCGCCGACCTCTTCCTCGGGCTGGCCGAGTTCGACCCGGCGCAGGAGCGCCCGGACGCGGGCGATGAGTTCGCGGATCGAGAACGGCTTGGTCACGTAGTCGTCCGCGCCGAGTTCGAGCCCGAGCACCTTGTCGACCTCCTCGGACTTCGAGGTCAGCATCAGGATCGGCGTCGTGCGCTGGCTCGCCCGGATGGCCTTGCAGACTTCGAGGCCGTTCATGCCCGGCAGCATCAGGTCGAGGATGATGAGCGCGTACGGCTCCGCGAGCGCTTTCTGCAGACCGAGTGCCCCGTCAGCGACGGCGTCGACGCGGTAGCCGAGGTCGCCGAGGTGGAGCGTCAGCAGGTCGGCGATGTCGGGCTCGTCCTCGACGAGCAGGATAGCAGGGTCTTTGGTCATGGCAGGTGCGCGGCGTGGGTGGGTGTGGCAAGATAGGACCCGGCTACGCGGGGCCGGCGCGCGAGGATGTCACGGAAGGGTAAGATGCAGGGCACAATTCGTGACCCGTGATGCGCGAACCTGGCTTCAGCGATGGCATCAGACCTCACGTATCACGACCCGAAGCAAAGCGTCAGCTAATCACGCGTCACCCCGACATGCCGACGGGCGAAACGAGCCGTAGCCCGTCCCGCCCGTCGTGCGTCGCATGGGGCCGACACCCACGAGCCGGCCCGCTCTCCTTACTGCGACGTGATCGTGACGCGGATGATCTCCGACGGCGCGGGGTAGGTGAACCCGTCGTCGGTGCCCTGAACGCGGGTGACGACGCCGTTCTCGTCAACGCCCGTGTCGGGGCCGGCCTGGCGCGGGGCCTGGTTGAGCCCGACGCCCGGCTCCTCATCCACCTCGGTGCCGGCGTCGTAGAGACGGACCTGCGCCGTCACGTCGCCGCTGACGGCGGTGCCGCCGGGGAAGAGCTCGAGCCCTTGGCCGGGGAAGGTGTAGTAGAGGTCGTTCGACTGGATGTACATCGTCGCGAACGAGAGCAGCTCGCCCGGCGAGGCGTCGAAGGTGAACGTATAGCTTCCGCCGGGGCCGATGGGAGCCGGGGCGCTCGCGCCGACGGGCGTGTCGAACGCGCCGAGGCCGTTGATGCCGGCGACGCCCGCGAGTTCACCAGCGGCGACGGACGGGTCGCCGTCCTCGGCGATGGCCTCGATGCCGCCGCTGGCAGCGGTGCCGGACTCGAAGAACGCGACGGCGTCCGTGTGGACGGCGTAGGCACCGGGCGAGAGCGGAACAGTCAGGCCGGTGACCGGGGCCAGCTCCGCCGCACTCGGGGCGGGGTTGCCGTCCTCGGCGATGGCTTCGATGCCGCCGCTGGCTACCGCGCCACGCTCGAAGTACGCGATCATGTCCGAGTGCACGGCCCACGAGCCGGGCGAGAGCGGGATGTCCTGCCCGTTGACCTGGCCGCCGACGTTCTCGATGCGGAAGGTGAAGCCGACGTTGCCGTCGTGCTCGAGCGTGGCGCGGATGACCTCGTTGTTGCCGGGGTACTTGAACCCGTCGTTGACATCGACGACGCGCTGCACGACGCCGTTCTCATCGGTGCCGGTGTCGGGGCCAGGCTGACGCGGAGCCTGGTTCGGGCCGGTGCCCGGCTCCTCGTTGACCTCGGTGCCGGCGTCGTAGAGGTTCAACTCGGCCGTCACGTCGCCCGTGCGGGCCGAGCCGTCCGAGAGGTAGAGCGGGAGGCCGGAGCCGGGGAAAGCGTAGAAGAGGTCGTTCGACTGGATGAACATCGTCGAGAACGACAGGCGCTGACCGGGGCCGGCCGTGAACGTGACCTCATAGGCTCCGCCGGGACCGATCGGGGCCGGGTCGGACGCGCCGACGGGTGTGTTGAAGACGCCGCTTTTCAGCACCGGGTTGGCCGGGCCGACGTTGTCGATGGTGACGGTGAACGTGCGCGACTGGTCGACGGGGTCGATGTCGTCATCGTCGTCGCTGTCGCAGCCCGAGAGGACTGGGACGAAGAGCGCAAGCAGCACCGCGTAGGAGAGCAGTTTGAAAGACATGGTGGGATGGTCTAAGCGAGAGGAAACAGGATGAGGCCGGGGATGAGCCCCGGCACACAAGCAACCTAGCCTGCCAGTCGGACCCGCATCCTCACGGAAGTCTCACGCCGACGTGACGTTCGTGTACCATCGCACGGCCGCTATCCGGTCTCCCCCGATTGACAATGTGGGAACAGCCTATTATCCTATGTCGGTTGTATCCTGTAGCCTACGTCCTCTTGTGTTCCCCTACCCCTCATCGCCATGGAAATCCCGTCGCTCGTCCTCCGCCAGCTCTACACCTTCGGCAGCCTCCAGAACCACAACGGCGGCGTCCGCTTCAGCATCAAAAACCGGCTCACCGACGTCGAGCTGACCGGCCTCAAGGAGATCGCCATCGGTGACGAGCACATCCCGGCCGAGAACATCACGCTCACGCTCGACGATGGCCGCACCCTCCGGCCGAGCGACATCTCGGAGGACGACCCGCTCGCCTTCCCGCTCCGTGAGACGATGCACGTCAACGTCAACGGCATGAAGCTCGGCGAGGGCAGCTACGACCTCACGATTGGCTACCAGGCCGCCGGCTTCGGCGACCTCCAGTTCGAGGTCCGCGACGCGATCCGGCGCCCGCAGGACGAGAACCGGGCCCGCATTCCGCGCGACCGCGAGGACGACTACGGCGAGGACGCCATCGCCGCCCGGCACCGGTTCATCGAGGCGTTCAGCGAGATCGAACTCGAGCACGTCCCCCACTACTCGTTCGACCCGCACACGCTCCAGGGCAACGTCGAGAGCTTCGTCGGGGTGGCGCAGATCCCGCTGGGCATCGCCGGGCCCCTCCACGTCAAGGGCGAGTACGCGAAGGGCGAATTCCTCGTCCCGCTCGCGACGACCGAGGGCACGCTCGTCGCGAGCTACAACCGAGGCATGAAGGTCCTCAACCTCTCCGGCGGCGTCAAGTGCACCGTCTCCGACGACTGCATGCAGCGCGCGCCGGTCTTCATCTTCGAGAGCGCCCGCGAGGCGCGCGACTTCAAGCAGTGGCTCGCCGACAACACAGACCCGATCCGCGACGCTGCCGAGAGCACGACGAGCGTCGGCAAGCTGCTCTACATCGACACCTACCTCTCGAACAAGTTCGCCTTCTGCCGCTTCAACTTCTCCACCGGCGACGCCGCCGGGCAGAACATGGTCGGCCGCGCCACCTTCGCCGCGTGCTCCTGGATCCTCGACAACAACGACACCATCCGGCGCTTCTACCTCGAGAGCAACTTCGCCACCGACAAGAAGGCGAGCCAGGTCAACATCATGCGCACGCGCGGCAAGCGCGTCACCGCCGAGTGCACGGTCAAGGCTGAGGTGCTGCGCCAGCACATGCGCGTCGAGCCTGCCGGGCTGTACTACCACTGGGGCATCGCCGGGGCCGTCGGCTCGATCCTCTCCGGGGCCAACAACAACGGCCTCCACTCGCCCAACGGCATCACGGCCATGTTCATCGCGACGGGGCAGGACGTGGCGAACGTCTCGGAGTCCTCGGCGGCGCTGCTCTACTGCGAGCTGACGCCGGAGGACGACCTCTACATGTCGATCACGATCCCGTCGCTCATCATCGCCACCTACGGCGGCGGCACCGGGGGGGCGACGCAGCAGGAGTGCCTCAAGATGCTCGGCTGCGCCGGCAAGGACAAGGCCAAGAAGCTCGCCGAGATCATCGCGGGCGTCGTCCTCGCGGGCGAGATCTCGCTCGCCTCGGCGATCTCGTCCAACGACTGGGTCTCCAGCCACGAGCAGTACGGCCGCAACCGCTAGAACCCGGGTCTCGCTCTGGACGTTCGAGTGCCCCACCCTGTAAGACCGATGACGATCTACGCAACCTACGACGGTGCCGTGCTCCGCCCCGACGAGCCTCTCGACCTCGCCGAGGGCGAGCGCGTGCGCCTGACTGTCGAAGACCCCGAACCAGCACCAGCCGAGCCGTACTCCGCTTTCCGCATCATGGAGTCGCTTGACCTCGACGGTCCACCGGACTGGTCCGAAAATATCAACGAGTACGTGACCGGAGAGCGGAAGCTCGATGGGTGAGGTTTTACTCGACACGTCTCACGTAGTCGCACTGGCTTCCGCTGGAGATCAGCACCACGAAGTCGCTCGTCGCTGGCAACGTCATCTGGAGTCGGATGCTAACCGCATCGTCACGACGCAAGCCGTTCTGTTGGAGGTGGGCAACTCGCTCGCAGGGGGTCGCCTCCGACGCAGCGCTGTTGCCGTCATTGAAGGAATATTGCTCGACCCGTCTATCGAGGTCATTCCGCTTGCACCGGATCTATTTAACCAATCCTTCGACCTCTTCCGCGAACGGCTGGACAAAGAGTGGGGCCTCGTGGACTGCATTTCGTTCGTGGTGATGCGCGAGCGCGGCATCCAGGCTGCTCTCACCGCCGACATTCACTTCCGGCAGGCTGGGTTCCGCGCCCTGCTTCTCGAGGACGCGCCTTGACACGTAGCCGACAGCACCAGCACCCTGTCTGATGGCGGTGGAATACGACGTCGACTTCCGCGCGCGCCCCGAGTGCTACGAGATCGGCCGGGGCGAGCGCGGCGTGTTCAAGGTGCAGCCGTACAAGTCAGAGCTGCTCCCGCTGTGGTCGTTCAAGACGCCGGAGGCGGCGCGGACCTCGTCGGCTGCGATCTGGGCGAAGTTCGAGGCCTACCGCGAGGCGGGGGACTTCGTCGGGATGGACATGGCGCGGAAGTACCTCCAGATGGGCTACACGCGGGCGATGCGCTATGCGAAGTACCCCGGCGGTCGGAAGTACGACGCCGACCGCAACGTCCGCGAGCCCCTGCGCTGGGCCGACGCCGGGAAGCGCGAGGCCGCGCTGATTTTCGACGAGCGCCTCAAGGCGGCGAAGACGGACCCCGCCTACCAGCACCTTCGCGCCGAGCACCAGGCCCGTCCACGCTCCGGCGACTGCTGACCTCCCCCGACTGCGCGTCTACTGCGGATTCGGTACGTGGTAGGATCTATCTCTCCGTTGCCCCGTGAGGGCTGGATGCTACCACACGCCGACACGGCCCCAATGGGCGCAAGCCTCCTGTCCGACGCTCGCGGTATGAGCCGCCTCGCCGTCGATGCCACCGTGGGCGTGACGGACCTCGTGGAAGACATGCACCGGTCGGTCGCGCATCTCGCACCGCCCCTCGGGCTGTCCGCGCCGGGCCGGATGGGCGGACTCACCGGGTTCGTCTACCGCCGCGTTCGCGGTGTGACACGGGCGGCCGGTCGTGGCCTCGATGCGTTCCTCGCGCAGATCGCTCCCTACCTCGACTGCGAGAGCGAGGGGCCGCGCCGCGACGCCCTGCGCGCCGTCGTCAACGGCGTGGTCGGCGATCACCTTGCGGCCACGGGCAACCCGCTGGCGATCCCGATGCAGCTTCGGCACGGCAGGCGACCTCTCGCTCTCGACCGGCACGCGCTCCGAGCGCAGTTCGGGCCACGGCACGACCGGTTGCTGGTTCTCGTGCACGGCCTCTGCATGAACGATCTCGGCTGGACCCGCGACGGGCACGACCACGGCACCGCGCTCGCTCGCGAACTTCGCCTGACCCCTGTCTACCTCCGCTACAACAGCGGCCGAAGCATTGCGGAAAACGGCCGGGACTTTGCAGCCCTGCTCGACACGGTGTTGCAGACGTGGCCCGTGCCCGTACGCGAGATATCTATCCTCGGGCACAGCATGGGCGGGCTCGTCGCGCGGAGTGCGTGTCACTACGGAGCGCAGGCGGATCACGCATGGCTGCCAGCGCTGAAGCACATCGTTTTTCTCGGCACGCCGCATCACGGGGCTCCGCCAGAGCAGGCTGGCTCCCTCGTCGACCAGGCCCTCGGCATGAGCCCTTACACGGCACCGTTCGCCCGGCTGGGCCTCATCCGAAGCGCGGCGATCCAGGACCTTCGTCACGGAACGATACTCGACGAGCAGGAGCGGGGCCGGCGTCCCTCTCACGTACCGCTCGCCGAAGGGGTCGCGTGCTTTGCCGTCGCCGCGACGAGACAAACGCGCCGCGGGGATGCACTCGCCGATCTGCCGGGCGACGGCCTCGTTTCGGTCTGCAGTGCGCTGGCCCGGTGCCAGGGCCCCGCGCAGTCGCTCTCCATGCCTGACGCCCACCAGTACGTCGGCTACGGCCTACATCACTTCGACTTACTCAGCAGCCGGGTCGTGTTCGAGCGGATCGTCAGTTGGCTGAGCGACGCGCGACTCGGCGCATCGTCCCCTCCGCACTGAGCACTACCTCAGCCCCACTGACTGCCCATGAGTACGTTCGACCTCGATCACGGCCGCGACCTCCTCGCCCGTACGCCCGCCACGCTCGGCGCGCTCCTCCGCGACCTGCCCGAGCCGTTCGTCCACGCCGACGAGGGGGCTGGGACGTGGAGCCCGTTCGACGTGGTCGGCCACCTGATCCACGGCGAGCGAACCGACTGGATGGTTCGGGCGAGGCTGATCCTCACCGATGGCGGCCCACACGCCTTCGAGCCGTTCGACCGCTTCGCGCAGGAAGAAGCCAGCCGGGGCAAAACGCTGAACGAGCTGCTCGACGCCTTCGCCGCGCTCCGCGCCCAGAACCTCCGCGACTTCGATGCGCTCAGACTTGCCGAGGCAGGCCTTGACCGCCAGGGCCACCACCCCGACCTCGGCACGGTGACACTGCGGCAACTCCTGGCAACGTGGACCGTCCACGACCTCGGCCACATCGCACAGATCAACCGGGCAATGGCTAAGGTCTACCGCGACGCGGTCGGCCCGTGGCGGGCATACCTGTCGGTGCTGGACCGACGATGACCTGACGGGCAGGGATGACTTGACGGGCAGGATGGTGCGTCCGCCTCTATCTTCCGCCCGCTCTTCTGCTTCGCGCCCCGCCTCACCCCATGGCCGACCTCACCGCCTCGCCCGCCGCCGGCCGCTTCGGCACGTTCAAGGGCGTCTTCACGCCGAACGTCCTCACGATCCTCGGCATCATCCTCTTTCTGCGGACCGGGTGGGTCGTCGGGCAGGCCGGGCTGTGGGGGGCGCTCGCGATCATCCTGATGGCGAACGCGATCTCGTTCATGACGGGGCTGTCGCTCTCCGCGATTGCGACGAGCATGGACGTCAAGGCGGGCGGCAACTACTACCTCATCTCGCGCTCGCTCGGGCTCGAGATCGGCGGGGCGATTGGGATTCCGCTCTACCTCTCGCAGGCGATCTCGGTCGCGTTCTACATCATCGGCTTCACCGAGGCGATGGGGAGCCTCGCGTGGTTCGCCGCGCTCGACCCGCGGCTGATCTCGACCGGTGTGGCGCTCGCCTTCGTCGTGATCGCCTACGTCGGGGCCGACTTCGCGCTGCGGATCCAGTACGGCATCCTCGCAATCCTCGTCGCGGCGCTCGCGTCGTTCTTCACCGGCGACTGGGGCGATTTCGTGGAGCCGAACCTCACCCAGAGCTACACCGAGGGGATCAGCTTCTGGGTCGTCTTTGCGGTCTTCTTCCCCGCCGTGACCGGGATCGAGGTCGGGATCAGCCTCTCGGGCGACCTCAAAGACCCCTCGACGAGCATCCCGCGCGGAACGATTGCGTCCATTGTCCTCACGGCCGTCGTCTACATCGCGGCGGCGGTGTGGTTTGCGTTCCAGCTCACGGCCGGGGAGCTGATCACGAACACGCTTGCGATGGAGGAGATCGCGAGCGTCCCGGTGCTGATCCTCGCCGGCGTGGCGGCCTCCACGCTCTCGTCGGCGCTCGGGAGCGTCCTCGCTGCGCCGCGCACCCTCCAGGCGACGGCCCGCGACCGCGTCACACCCGGCTGGATGGCCGGCCAGCTCGGCAGCCCGACCGAGCCGCGCGTGGCCGTCCTCCTCACCGGCCTCGTCGCCGTCGGCGTCATCTGGCTGGGCGACCTCGACTTCGTCGCGCCGATCATCACGATGTTCTTCCTCAACACCTACGGGATGGTCAACCTCGTCGCGGCGACGGAGCGCCTCGTGGGCAACCCGAGCTTCCGGCCGCGCTTCAACGTGCCCGTGTGGGTGTCGCTTCTCGGCGGGCTGGGCTGCTACGGGGCGATGTTCCTCATCAACGCGCCGGCGACGGTGGGGGCGATCGTGATCTCGTACGGCATCTTCTTCCTCCTCAGCCGCCGCCGGATGGTGCGCACCTGGGGCGACGTGCGGAGCGGCATCTGGACCTCGATTGCGCGCTACGCCCTCCTCAACCTGGAGCGCCGCCCGCCGGATTCCGAGGCCGGGCGCAACTGGCGACCCAACATCGTGGTCTTCACCGGGCAGCCCCACAACCGCGAGCGCCTCGTCGCCCTCGCCGAGTGGCTGAGCCTCGGGCGCGGGATCGTGACCTTCGTCCAACTCATCACGGGCGAGACCGACGAGCAGAACAAGGTCCACCTTCGCGAATTCGCCGAGCGGCGCATCCGGGAGTACATCAAGGACCGGCGGATGGCGGCCTTCGCCGAGGCGAGCGTGGTGCCGGACTTCACGCACGGGGCGGTCTCGGTGGCGCAGGCGCACGGCATCGGAACGCTGGAGCCCAACGCCGTGCTGATGGGCTGGAGCCACACCGCGCCGGGCCGCGCCACACTCGTACGCCTCCTCCGCAACCTCGCCGACCTCGACAAGTCGGTCCTCTTCCTCCGGGTCGACGACAAGCGCGGCTTCGGGCGGCAGCAGGTGATCAACGTCTGGTGGGGCGGGCGCGGCGGCAATGCCGACCTGATGCTGCTGCTCGGCTACCTCATCGCGCGCAGCAACGACTGGCACCACGCCGAGCTGCGCCTCTCCCGCGTGGTGGACAGCGAGGAGGGGGCCGAGCAGACCCGCGACCACATCAACGCACTGCTAGAAGAGGTTCGGGTGGAGGCCACGCCCCACATCGTCGTGCGCGGCGAGGAGCCCATCGAGGCCCTCTTCGCCGAGCACAGCCGCGACGTGGACCTGACGATCCTCGGCATGCAAGCCCCCGACGCCGACGCGGCCGAACCCTACGGCGAGCGCCTCGACGCCTTCGCCGAGGCCGTCGGGACGGTACTGCTCGTCTACAACGCCCAGCCGGAGGAGGACTTGCTGTGACGTGCAGCGAGGATCAACGTAGACAGGGCGAAGGTATCTTCTGACCTACACGAGACGAGACCGTCCTGTTATGACCGACTGGAAAGAGCGCATCACGTTTAACCCGAAGCAGTGCGGGGGCCGCCCCTGCATCCGGGGGATGCGCATTCGTGTCACGGACGTGCTGGACCTCCTCGCCGCCGGTTTGTCCCGTCAGGACATCCTCAATGAGATGCCCGACCTGGAAGCCGAGGACATCGAGGCCGCCCTCCTCTTCGCGCGCAGCCGCGTGGATCACCCGGTGATTGCGGCGTGACGCTTTGGATCGACGCGCAAATGTCGCCCAATCTCGCGCTGTGGATCAGCGAGACCTTCGAGGACATCGACGCGGTCTCTGTCTGGCAGCTCGGTCTACGCAACGGGAAGAACGAAGCCATCGTGTCTGACACTCGTGTTACATTGCGTTCTACGACACTCAATACTCTCTAGCCGCCACGGCGCGTGCATTCTGGAATATGCATCGAATTATCTCTCTTATCCTTTGTTTTACTCTAATCTTAGTACTTTGTGAGGCATCCGCCCAAACAGTGAGAGGCTTGTATCCGAGTTTTGAGCCTTTCATTGCGTCTCGAATGTGGCCCTTGATGGGCGAAGGACAAGTATCAATGCCTATTGGAGAATCAGCAACTGAGATAGACAAGATCCTGAATGAAATAGACAACCTCTTCGATGGGGCAAGAGTTCTCGACGAGCTAGCCCCTGCCGGAGCTGCGGAAGACTCAGTGACTCTCGACCCTAGTCTAGGCATGACAGAACGTTTCCTGTGGACTATGATTCCGAGCACGTTCCTTCGACTACAGCCGCTGTGGCAAAAAGAAGAGTGGACTGAGGATGAAGTAAAATTCGCTCGCAGCGCGGCGCAATTAGTCGATACCTTAAGCCCTGAGAGTCATTTCGAGTTCCGTCTAAATCATGGCTTAGAGAATCATGAAAATCTTGACCGCATGATAGAGTGGTTTCGGGTGCAAGCTAAGGAGCCGCAGCGTTACGGATACATGATAATCACATTTGACGACGGACCCTGGTTAGCTCCGAGTTATTATTCAAGTGATAGTCTCACGACATTCGAGAGGGTGGCGATCAGCGACGAATTTGATTTGGAGCTATGCAAGACTGCTACCGATCAGTGGATTCTCCGAGGCGTAACGAATGGTGAGATCACGTGGATCAAGGTGTTATCTAAAGTTCCACCTGGTGACTTTGGGTTCTTGCCCTCTGCTGTGACTCCGCTAGGTTCCTACGGATGGAAGATCAATATGTCATTCGGAGAGTACACGCATGTCTACCTCGACGCCCAAAAAGAATTGCTGTTTTACTTCACATCTTGGTGACATAAAGTAGAAGCTGTCCAACTAGCGCGCAGACCTTAGTCAGATAACGTTACACTAGCACGATTAGTTAGAGGGTAAGCCGTGGGAGGAGCAAGCAGCGTTCTTCCGTGCGCGCGCTTCCGCTCTCCGCGAGCAGGAAGACCGTAGTGCTCGCAAGTCGGCGGTATAGACCGCGCTCGCAGGCCAACCCGACGCGGCGGCTTTTGCGCTGCTCCACCGCCCGCGTCTACGTTGCCTCAATCGACCCTATAGCCGTCACGAAGAGGTGGCGCTTGTGGAGCCTGCGCCCGCGCCGCTCTTCGGCCTGCACCCGCAGCCCCGCCGCCGCAAACCGCTCGCGCCACGCCGCGGCTGAACCGAAGCGCAACACTTCCTCTTCCATCCGCCCACCGGACCGCAGGCGGTTAGCAAGGCGGTCGGCGAAGGGAAGCCAGCGTCGGTCCCACGCGGTCTCGACGAGCGATTCGAGGACGACGACCCGGCCGCGCGTCACGCGCCGGGCCTCGCGGAGCACGGCGTCGGGGTCGGCGGCGTGGTGGAGGACGAAGGTGAGCAGCGTCACGTCGAAGCTGTCGTCGGCGAACGGGAGCCGGTGCCCATCATAGAGTACGAGCGCCAGGTCGGTCCGGTTGAAGTCGACCACGTCGGCCAGCACGACCTCCGCACCGAGATCGCGGGCGACGGCTTCGCCGACGAACCCGTCCCCCGCCCCGAGGTCGAGCACGCGGTCGGGCGCGCCGACGTGTGGGCGTATCCAGGTCCACTTGTCGCGGGCGCGCTTCCGCATGAGCGCAGGCAGCGCCGCGAGGACGACCGCTGTGCCGAGCAGCACCGCCCAGCCTGCCCAGCCGAGGACGACAGCCGTCCAGTACGGCGTCGCCCCGTGCGTGTAGAACAGGTAGGTGCCCACCGTGCCAACTGACAGCCAGAGCCAGGCCGCCGCGTGCAGCCGGACCGGCGGCCCCGACGCATCGCCGAGCGTCAGCGGGAGGAGCGCGAGGACGCCGAGGAGGTACCACGGGTGGACGGTCGTCGCGGTCGCCAGGAACAGGCCGAGGGCGGCGAGCCAGGTCCACACCAGCGGCCAGCGCTTGAGCCCGTCCGCCAGATAGATGCCGGCTAACCCAACCAGAAAATTGTTTTGCAATAACGGGCCAAGCGACTTGCTCACGTCGCCCCCCGTCCACGCTCGCCCCGCCTCCTTCAGCAGGTAGTATGGCCCGGCGTTGAACTCGAACAGTCCGGTGTAGAGCCCGAGCGACTCGGCCACGTTCGGCAGGACGAACGGCGCGGCGTACGGGGCCGCGAGCGCGACCGACACCGCGGCGGCGACCCACACCCAGCGCCACCCGACGCGCCGCAGCAGAAACGGCACGAGCACGAACGGCACCAGCTTGAACCAGCCCGCCACCGTCAGCGCGGCGACGGCCCACCCCGGCTTCGCCCGGTACACCGCCCACGCGGCGAGGAGCAGCATCCCGACCATCCCCGCCTCGGTGTGCCCCTGCCCCGCGATCTCGATGACCGCGAGCGGGTGCCACGCGCAGAGCACGAGCGCCCGCGCCGGCACGACGCGGCTGATCGTCCAGAGGCCCGCTAGCTCGATCCCGACGAAGACTGCCTTGATGACGTACCACGCGGCCGGCCACCCGAACAGCCCGCCGAGGGCAAACACAAGCTGCGACGCGGGCGGGTAGACCGAGAAGTAGTCCGACGAGTTGAGCTGCTCGAACAGGTCGGGGTACTGCGCGGCGAGGTCCGAGGGGCGGAACGCGTACGGGTTGATCCCGTCGATTTGCAGCAAGCCATCCCACACGTAGCGGTAGCCGTCGTCCGAGAGGCCCGGCAGGAGCGGAAACGCCGCGAGCCGGAACAGCACGGCGAGGCCGAGCACCTCGCGCATCGTCACGTCCTCCCGGTGCCACGCACGCACGACGAGGACCGTACCGAGGCACACTGCGGCGACAAAGCCGATCTCCGCCGCGTCGCTCTCCAGGGCAGCACACCCTACCGCCGCGCTCATCGCCGCGACGAGCAGCCCGCGCTCGGCGATCCACCTCGACCGACTGCGCTCCGTACTCACGAGGCGTCGTGCGTCCACGCGAGGCAGAGGCGCCGTCCGCCGGCCTCCAGCCACAGGCGCTCGGCGACGGTCGTCATGATGAAGAGGCCGCGCCCGCTCGTCGCCAGCGGGTCATCGGGGAGCGCGGCCCCGTCGAGGCGGTCCGCCGACATCCCCTCGCCCTCGTCCTCGACGCACAGCCGCGCCTCGCCGTCCGCGACCGAGCAGACGACCGTCACCTGCTTCGCCGCGTCGTACCCGTTCCCGTGCCCCGCCGCGTTCGCCACGGCCTCGCCGACGACGAGCAGCATCGCCTCGCGGACCTCGTCGGAAAGCCCGAGCGGCTCGGCAGCGTCTAGCACGAACGAGGACGCTGCGGTGACGGCGTCCGGGGTGCTGGGGAACGTGCGGGTCTGGGCGTTCATCGGGCCGGGGCGTCGCGGTAGGCGCGGGCAATCGTGGTGGCGACAAGGTAGCGCACGGCGGCATGCTGGAGCGCACCGGGCAGCGCGGGCAGCAGCGGGCGCAGCGTGGCGGCCACCGCCGGGCGCAGCAGCCACCGCACCGGCGACGCGACGAAGCCGAGGTTGGCCGCATTCATCGCCTCCGGGTGCTTCTCGAACAGCAGTGGCAGGTTGCTCCGCCCGAACGCGCGCAGCTTGCGGAGCCGGTCGCCGAGCGTGCCGTGCGCGTAGTGGTGGACGCGGGCGCGAGCCGAGTAGACCAGCCCGCCCGGCGCGTGCTCGTGCAAGCGGATGGCAAAGTCTATGTCCTCGCCGTAGGTGAACCGCTCGTCGAACCCGCCGACCGCGCGCACGGCCTCGGCCTTGACCGAGGTATAGCCTATGATAAAGTACTTGAAGTGCACAGCCTCGCCGTCCTGCCCTGCCGAGGCTCCGCGTCGTGACTGCACGTAGCGGTGGTATGGGTCGCGCAGGTTCAGCCCTTCGAGGACTGGGGACGAGACGACGCCGACCACGCCGGGGGCGCGGTGCGCGAGCGCGTGCTGCCGGACGAAGTCGGGCGCGGGCCGCATGTCGCCGTCGAGGAAGAGCAGCACCTTCCCTGTCGCCTCCGCGATGCCGGTGTTGCGCGCCGCCGCCCGGCCCCGGTTTGCCTCGTGCGCGATCACGCGAGCCGTTGAGCGCCCATCGATCAGGGTACGCAGCACGTCCCCCGAGCCGTCCCCAGAGCCGTCGTCCACGAGCACGATTTCCGCCGGGTGGTCCTGGTCGAGGAGGGCCGGTAGGGTCGTCGGCAGCGTGTCGGCCTGGTTGTAGACCGGGACGATGACCGAGACGCTCGGCAAGCCGTCGGCTGGCATGAGCTACAGCGTCAGCAGCGCCTTCGGCGTGCGGGTCAGCACCTCCGGCCCGTCCGCCCGCGCCACGACGAGGTCTTCGATGCGAACGCCGAAGCGCTCGGGCAGGTAGACGCCCGGCTCGACCGTCACGACCGCATTCTCGGGCAGGGTGTCATCGGCGCGGTGCGAGAGGCGTGGCCACTCGTGGACCTGCAGCCCGACCCCGTGGCCGAGCCCGTGCGAGAAGTGCTCGCCCAGCCCCGCACCCTCGATGATGCCGCGTGCGACGCCGTCCACGGCCTTGCCCGAGGCCCCGGCGCGGACGGCCTCGGTGGCGCGCTCCTGCGCCTCCAGCACGACGGCGTACGCCTTCCGCGCGGCCTCGCCCGGCTCGCCGACGGCGACGGTCCGCGTCATGTCCGAGGCATAGCCATCCAGCACGCAGCCCATGTCGATCACGACGAGGTCGCCCGGCCGGAACGTGCGGCTCGACGCCCGCGCGTGCGGCAGCGCCCCGTTCGGACCGGAGCCGACAATCGGCTCAAAGGCCATCACACTCGCGCCGCGCTTGAGGTGCTGGTAGACGATCTCGGCCGCGAGGTCCTGCTCGCTCACGCCCGGCCCGATGAGCGGCAGGATGGCATCGAAGACTTCTTCCGTCACCGCCTGCGCCCGCCGGATCGCCTCGATCTCCTCTTCCGTCTTCGAGGCGACCACTTCGCGCAGCAGGCCTGAGACCGACTCGAACATGGTCGCCGGAAACCGCGTGCGGAAGCTCTCCCACTGCGCGACCGTCACATGATCGCCTTGGACGAGTACCGTGCTGGCATCGCCGAGCAGCCCTTCACGCTCGACGTGCTCGACGAGGTTGGAGTCCGGGACGTGGACCTTCGCGCTCTCGACCTCGGCGGCGGCCTGCGCGGTGTAGCGCCCGTCGGTGAGGAAATGCGCGGCGTTCGGGCCAACGACGAGCAGCCCGTTCGAGCCCGTGAACCCGACGGCCCACCGGACGTCGGGCAGGAACGTGACAAGCGCCGCGTCGGCCCCGTGCTCGGCCGTCAGGCGGCGGATCGTGGCGAGGCGGTCAGACATGGAGGGTGGAGGATGGAAAATGGAAGATAGCAGCAGGGGCGAAATTGTGTTCTATCCTCTATTCGCCATCCTCCATCCTCCCTTCTCTATCCTCTCACGGAATAGTTCGGGGCCTCCTCAGTGATCGTCACGTCGTGCGGGTGGCTCTCGCGGAGGCCGGAGCCGGTGACGCGGACGAACTGCGCCCGCTCGTGCAGCGCCTCGATGTCGGGGCAGCCGCAGTAGCCCATCGCCGCGCGCAGCCCGCCGATCATCTGGTAGACGATCTCAGCGAGGTCGCCCTTGAACGGGACGCGGCCCTCGATGCCTTCGGGGACGAGCTTCTTGAGGTCGTCCTCGGCGTCCTGGAAGTAGCGGTCCTTCGAGCCTGCCTTCATCGCGCCGAGCGAGCCCATACCGCGATAGTTCTTGTACTTCCGCCCCTCGTAGAGCACCGTCTCGCCGGGGCTCTCGGCGACGCCCGCGAAGAGGCCGCCGATCATCACCGTGTCGGCCCCGGCCGCGAGCGCTTTGGGAATGTCGCCGGTCTGTTTGATCCCGCCGTCGGCGATCACCGGCACGTCGTACTTGTGTGCCGCGGCGGCGCACTGGAGGATGGCCGTAAGCTGCGGCACCCCGACCCCTGCCACGACACGCGTGGTGCAGATCGAGTTGTGAACAATGGCGTTGTCGGCGATGAAGCTGTGCGTCGGGCAGTCCACCTCGATGTCGTAGACCGGCATGGCGAGGCCTGTCTCTCGCAGCCCCAGTTTTTTGACGATCTGAAAGTCGTCGAGGTGGCGCTTGGCGTGTGAGACGTTGAGGCGCGAGCGGAAGCTCGGCAGGCAATCCTCGTCGCGGACGCCGACCAGCCCACCGGCGCTCCCCGGCTCGTACCGGCAGTTGGGGAAGCTGCCTTCGAGGAGCGCGCACAGCACGTTGAACAGCTCCGCGAGGCGCGGCGAGGTGTTGCGAAAGCTCTGTCGCCCGTCACTCGCAATGTGCCCATCGCTGGCGAGCAGCCCATCGAAAAGGCCCTGGAGGTACTCCGGGTTAGCGCAGAGAAACCGCGACGGCAGGTGCTTCTCGTCGCGTTTGCCGCAGAGCGCGAGCAGCCGCGCCCATTGCAGCGAGTAGAGGTGGATGTGGAGTACGTTGCGCTCCTCGGACGCGAGTGTCGGCCGCACGCCCGTGACGGCCTCGACGCAGTCCATGAGCTTCTCGGCGAGGTCGTATTCGTCGCCGCCGAAGTACCATGACACCCGCCCGACCTCGGAGTTGCGGGAGGGAGCGATGAAGGCATGCCCGTCGCCGAGGAACGTGCCGAAGAGGAACCCGAGGTCGTAGCTGTCTTCGATCTCGGTCTCGTACCGGTCGAGTTGCCGGTCCTTTCGGACGGCGAACTCCCGGAGGTCGATGCAGACGTGCTCGGGCAGTTCGAACGCAACGTCTCTCGGCAGCAGGAACGTGCCCCGCTCTACCTCAGCCACCTCGCTCCAGCGCAGCTTCGAGGCCCCGAGCCGTGTCGGCTGGGCGAGGGCAGCCGCATATCCCTGACTCGTGACGGTCGCCTCACTCACCGTGCTCAAATCGCCGATGAAGTAGCGGTGGTCAGGCGTGACGAGTGTCTCCGACAGCGAAGCCGTGTGTCGCACGCCGACGACCTCGCGCACGCCTGTGCACCACGCCCGCAGCACAGTCACCGGCTGCCCGTCCATGTTGATGACCCGGTCACCGGGGCGCACCTCCTCGATGCTTTTGTACGTCGCGTCCGCCATCAGCACCCGCGTGCCAGCGGCGAAGCAGCCTGGGCCGATACCAAGCTTCACGCCGTCAGCCCCGGCGAGGATGAGGTCTTCGGTGCCCTCCGGCGTCGCCACGTTGCCTGCGACGATTTCGAGGCCGCCGTGCTCGGTCTTGACGGTCTCAACCATCTTGAGGACGCCCTCGGAGTGTCCGTGCGCCGTGTCGATCGTGACGAAGTCGACCCCAGCCTCGACGAGCGCCGCGACGCGCTCGAGGGTGTCGGCCGTGATCCCGACCGCCGCGCCGACGATGAGGCGGCCGTGCTCGTCCTTCGAGGCGTTCGGGTGCTTGCGCTTCTTCTGGATGTCCTTGAACGTGATGAGCCCCTTGAGGAAGCCCTCGCCGTTCGTAACGGGCAGTTTCTCAATCTTGTGCTCCTGCAGGATCGCCTCGGCCTCGTCGAGGGTCGTCCCGACGGGCGCGGTGACGAGCGGCGAGGTCGTCATGATGCTCTCCAGGCGCGCCCCGCCGTCCGGCTCGAACCGGAGGTCGCGGTTGGTGACGATCCCGACGAGGTGGCGCTCCCCGTCCACGACCGGAATCCCGCCGATCCGGTAGCGCGCCATGAGCGCCCGCGCTTCGTCGACGGTCGCGTCCGGGCCGAGCGTGATCGGATCGAGGATCATCCCGCTCTCGGAGCGCTTGACGCGGCGGACCTCGGCGGCCTGCTGCTCGGCGGTCATGTTCTTGTGCAGCACGCCGGCCCCGCCTTCGCGGGCGATGGCAATCGCCAGGTCGGACTCGGTGACGGTGTCCATCGCTGCCGAGAGGACCGGGACGTTGAGGCGGATGTTTCGGGTCAGGCGCGACTGGAGCGAGACCGAACGCGGCATCACCGCCGACCGGGCCGGGACGAGAAGGACATCGTCGTAGGTCAGGCCTTCGAAAGCTATTTTCATTCCAATAACGGGTCTTTAGAATACCAGAGGCTTGAGCTTCACCGAGCGGCGGAGGCGGTTGATCTCGCGCGGCTTCAGCCGCCGCCACGCGCCCCGCTTCAGCGTGCCGAGGTCGAGGCCAGCGTACTGCACGCGCTCGAGGCGGTGGACGTCGTAGCCGAGCGCTTCGAACATGCGGCGGATCTGCCGGTTGCGGCCCTCGTGGAGGGCGAGGCCGACTTCGCGGGGATCGTCGGAGACGTACTCGGCGCGGTCGGCTTTGGCCGCCCCGTCGTCGAGGTCGATGCCTTTGCGGAGCGCGTCGAGGTCGTGCGGCCTGACGGGCGCGGAGGCGCGAGCAAGATACAGCTTCTCGACGGCGTAGCTCGGGTGCATCAGCCGGTGCGTGAGGTCGCCGTCATTCGTCAGCAGGAGGAGCCCCGTCGTGTCGCGGTCGAGCCGCCCGACCGGCACCACGCCGCGCGCGCGGGCGTCGTCGTCGAGCAGGTCCATCACGATGGCCCGGTCGCGGTCGTCGTCGACCGTCGTGATGGTGTTCTTCGGCTTGTTGAGCAGCACGTAGTCGAACGCCTGCTGCTGGATGAGCTGCCCCTCGACCTCTACGGCTTCGCCCGGCACGACCTTCGTTCCAAGTTCGGTGACGACGACCCCGCCCACGCGGACCTTGCCGGCGGCGATCAGTTCGTCGGCTTTGCGGCGCGAGGTGATGCCCGCCTGGGCGATGTAGCGGTTGAGCCGGACGGGCTCGCTGGGGTCGGGCGCGGCCCGGGACGACGCCTCGGCGCGCCGCTTCCGCTCGGCCACCTTGCGCCGCCGCGTGGACTCGGCACTACCCCTCTGCTTGCTGCGCTGCCGCTTCGCCATCGGACGATGCCTCCTGTTCGGGACGGGTCTCCCCCTCCGCTCCTGCTTCGATGTTGATGAGGAGTTCGGTACGCTCCTGGACGAAAGCCGGATCGTTAAGAAGCTGCTCGATTTCACGCGGGCGCGGCAACTCGTCGAGCGCGCTGAGCCCGAACTGTTCGAGGAAGAACCCGGTCGTCCCGTAGAGCAGCGGCCGCCCGACGGCCTCGGCCCGCCCCACGATCTCGACGAACGCTTTGTCGAGGAGCTTCTTGAGCGCGTAGTCCGAGTCGACCCCGCGCACGAAATCGACCTCGGGCTTGGTGACGGGCTGCTTGTAGGCGATGACCGCGAGCGTCTCCATCAGCGAGCGCGTCAGCCGCCGCTCGGCCTCCTCTGCGACAAACGCCTGCACGAACGGCGCGACTTCCCGGATCGTCGCCATCCGAAAGCCACCCGCCCAGCGCTCGATCCGAACCGCCCGCCCGGCCTGCTGGTAGGCCAGGTTGAGTGCGTCGACGGCCTCTTCGATGGTAGCCTCGTCCACGTCTTCGTTCCCGGTGACCGAGACGTAGACCTCCGCCACGGCGCGCGCCGTCACCGGCTCGTCGGCGGCGAACACGAGGGCTTCGGTGACACGTTCGAGAGGTTCCATGCGGTAAGCTACGCTACTCTTTGCTTGTCATCCCGAGCGGCGCAACGTGAAGCCGAGGGGTCTCTTCGGAGAAGCGTGTGACGGAGAGTCGAGGCCGTGCCCGGAAAGATCCCTCGACTACGCTCGGGATGACATGGTTCTTTCGTTGTGCTACACGTCTTCCCGTTTCAGGCTCACGGCGGCTTCGAGCGAGTCGTGGACGGCGGGGCGCTCGCCGGGGGCGAGCCAGAAGTCCTCGTCGGCGATGCCGTCGACGATCCGCAGCGCGTGGCGCTGGACGAGTTCGAGAATGGCGAGGAAGGTGGTGATGATGAACGGCTTCGAGCGCTGGGCGACGAGCGTCGTGAACGCCGTCCGGCCGCTGCGGATGCGGTCGAGGACGAAGGCCTGCTGCTCCTCCATCGTGTGCTCGTAACGCTGGACCGGGTGGATAAATGCCTCGTCGGGGGCCTGCGCGAGGACGCGCTTGAGGACCGAGATCAGGTCGAAGACCGACACGCGGTAGCTCGGCTCAGACTCCTCCTCGGCATGCACCTGCACGTCCGCGGCGGCACCCCGGACGAACTGCTCGCCGCGTTCTTCGAAGCGGCGGCCGAGGTGCCCAGCAGCCTCCTTGTAGCGCATGTATTCGAGCAAGCGCTGGACGAGTTCGGCGCGAGGGTCGATGGGGTCGCCCTCGTCGTCCAGGTCGGGCCGGGGCAGGAGCAGCTTGGCCTTGATGCTGATCAGGATCGCGGCCATGTAGACGAAGTCGCCGACGCCGTCGAGGTCGATCTCTTCGAGGACGCGGACGTAGGCGAGGTACTCGTCGGTGATGCGGGCGACGGGGATGTCGTGGATGTCCAGCTCATCGCGGCGGATGAAGAACAGGAGCAGGTCGAGCGGCCCCTCGAAGTTCTGAAGCTGAACCCTGTACACGGTCAGGAACGGAAGAGTGGAAGTGGGAAAGAGTGGAAGAGGATCGGTCTCCACCGTCTAGCCAGCAGTGCTCGTTTTCTTCCGCTCCTCCGCTCCTCCGCTCCTCCGCTCCCGAAACCAGTCGACCGTCCGGCTCAGCCCGGTCTCCAGCTCCACCTTCGGCTCCCAGCCGAGCGTCTCGCGGGCGTGCGAGACGTCGAGGACGCTCCGCTGCTGCTCGCCGGGCTTGGCCTCGGCGTGTTGCTCCTCGGCGTGGCCGCCGGTGAGGTCGTTGAGCACCCGGAAGAGGGTGTTGACGCTCGTCTCGCGCCCGGTGCCGACGTTGAACACGTCGGAGGCGTCGTGGTCGAGTCCCGCGAGGACGGCCTCGACCACGTCGCCGACGTAGACGTAGTCGCGCGTCTGCTCGCCGTGCCCGTAGATCACGGGCTGCTTGCCGTCGAGGAGGCGCTCGGCGAAGATGGCGACGACGCCGGCCTCGCCGTGCGGGTTCTGGCGCGGGCCGTAGACGTTGCCAAACCGCATCGCAGCCCACTGGATGCCGTAGCTCTGCTCGTAGAAGTAGAGATACTTCTCGGTGACGAGCTTGGTGATGCCGTAGGGCGAGAGCGGGCGCTGCGGATGCGCCTCCGGCTGCGGCCCGCCGCCGTTCACCGCTGGGTCGGGGTCGCCGTAGATCGCCCCGCCCGTCGAGGAGAAGACGACCTTCCTCAGCCCCGCCTCGCGCCCGGCTTCCATCAGGTTCAGAAACCCGAGCACGTTCACGTCGGCGTCGAAGCGCGGGTCGGCGACGGAGCGCCGGACGTCCATCTGCGCCGCGAGGTGGACGAGCGCGTCGAACCGCTCGCTCCGCACGAGGTCGGCAGCGGCGTCCGAGCGGATGTCGAGCTCGTGGAAGGTCGCGCCGTCGGGGACGTTCTCGCGGCGGCCGCCGGAGAGGTCGTCCGCGACGTGGACGTCGTAGTCGCGGGCGACGAGCGCGTCGGCGACGTGGGAACCGATGAATCCGGCACCGCCGGTGACGAGGACTTTCATAGGAACGGATCGGGGGTCGAGAGTCGGGCGTGTCGTTTCCGAAGGTACGTGCGAGGAGACCGTCTCTGGGCAGCTGCGCTGCCCTCTGCCAACGCAGCGCAGGCCGACTCGGTCCGCCTGCACCTGCCGGGTGACGTACCTTCGGAGCCCACCTCTGATCGACTGCATGCCCCTCTCCCCTCGCTGCCTCGCTGCCTCTATCCTTGCTGTCGCGTGGACTACCCTCGCCGCTTCCGCACCTATCGCTCAGCCGGCTGAGACAGACACGCTGGATACCGAAGCGCTCGGCGTCGTAGAAGTGACGGCAGCCGCGCCGTACGCGCTCGCTGGGACCGCCGCGCCGCCCGCCCTCACCGTCCGCGAACGCGCCGAGGCGGAGACTGCGACCGACCCCGCGCTCGGACTTGGGGCCGCGCTCGCAGGCGTTCCCGGCCTCTGGGTCTCGGGCCGCGAGAGCCGCGCCCAGGGCGAGCGTCTCCTCGTGCGCGGCATCGGCTGGCGCGCCGCCTTCGGTGTGCGCGGCACCCACGTCCTCCTCGACGGCGTCCCGCTTACGCTCCCCGACGGCCAGACGCAGCTCGACGTGGTCGACCCCGCCCTCGTCCGACGCGCCGAGGTCGTGCGCGGCCCCGCCTCGACGTTCTGGGGGTCAGGGGCCGGAGGCGTCGTGGCACTCTCAACGGAAGCTCCGGCGTCTGCGCCTGCTGCGACGGCCCGCGCTGTCGGCGGCGGATATGGGACGGCATCGGGCACCGTTGCCGTACGGCCGAACCTCGGCGCGGGACGGCGGCTCGCGGTGTGGGGGTCGTACCTCGACGAGGACGGCTACCGCGACCACGGCTCGGCCCGCCTCTGGCGAAGCGGGGTCTCGGGCCAGGCTGATGTAGCCGGCGGGACGCTCGGCGTAGTCGGGCTCCTCGCGCACGCGCCGAGGCTGGAGTCGCCCGGCGGGATCTCGGCGGAGGCCGCCGCCGAGGACCCGCGCCAGACGCGCGAGATCGTCGTCGCCCGCGACGCGAGCAAGCGGCTCACGCAGGGCCACCTCGGGGTGACGTTTGCGCGGCCTGTCGGCGGCGTCACGCTCCGGGCGATGGCGCACGGCGGGCTCCGGGCCCTCGACAACCCCATCGTCCCACGCTACATCGAACTCAACCGCCAGACGGCCGGGCTTCGCCTCTCCGCCGAGGGCGAGGCCGGACGGATTCGCTGGGCAGTCGGCACCGAGGGCGAGCGCCAGCGCGACGACCGCCTCGAATCGGCCAACGACGACGGCGCGCCGGGCGAGATCCTCACCAATCAAGTCGAGACCGTCCTCTCGGGTGCGCTCTTCGGTCGCATCGAGGTGCCGCTCGCGCCGGGCCTCACGGCGAGCGCCGCCGCCCGCGCCGACGCGCTGGGCTACCGCGCCGACGCGGCTGGCCTGGCGGCGGACACACGGACGCTCCGGGCGGTCTCGCCGTCGGTGGGGGTCGCGTACTCGGGTGCGACCCCACGCCTCGCGTACACCCTCTTCGCCAACGCTGCCGGTGCCCTTGACGCACCGACGACGACCGAACTCGGCAACCGGCCTGACGGCGAGCCCGGCTTCGACCCGGCGCTGGAGCCGGAGCGGACGTGGGGCACCGAGGCCGGGGCTCGCCTCGCCCTCGCTATGCCGAGTAGCGGCACCCTCGGACTCGACCTCGCCGTCTTCGCCGCGACCGTCGACGACCTCCTCGTCCCGTTCGAGATCGACGAGGTGACGTTCTTCCGCAACGAGAGCCGGACGACGCACGTCGGCGTCGAGGTCGGACTCCAGGCCCGGGCGGTGCCCCTCGCGGGTGGACGACTCGACGGTGCCGTCGCCTACGCCTACACGCGGGCGCGCTTCGCCGAGAGCGCGGGCGCGCTGACGGTCGAGGGCAATGCGGTGCCGGGGGTGCCGGACCACCTCGCGACGGGGACGCTGACGTGGGTCGGGCCGCACACGCTCCCGCTCGTCGTCGGATTCGCGGCCGAGGCTGCGAGCAGCTACCCCGCCGACAGCGCAAATGAAGCTGAGGCAGACGCCTACGCCGTCGTTCACCTCCGCCTCGGCGCGTACGCCCTCCGACTGGCAGGCGGCCTCGCGGCGAGTCCGTTCGTCGAGGTCCGCAACGTGGGCGACGCGCGCTACCTCGGCTCGGTCGTCGTCAACGCCTTCGGCGGGCGCTACGCCGAGCCGGCGGCAGGGCGGCACGTCCTCGCCGGGCTGACCCTCACACTCCGCTAAGCGGCATCTCGACCGACTAGACCGCGCCCGGACCACGCGCAGCGCCGTCGCGTATTTACTCCTCCCCTCTCGACCCATTGCACCTCCGAGCCATGACTGCCTCGTCTTTTCGATCCGCCCCCGCCGCGTGGCGCTACCCCCTCCTGCTCACGCTCATCGCGGCCTTCGTCGCCTGCAGCACGCCCGACCCCGCGTCGGCCCAGGACGGCAACCGCGCACCCGGCGGCGCGGCGAACAGCCAGCAGTCCGTCCCCGGCACCGCTGCCGGCGCGCCCGTCGAGACCGCCCCGCCGAACGTGCCCGAGTTCGAGCCGGCCTTCCTCGGCCAGACCCGCGCCCCGGCCGTGCAGACCGAGACTGAGCTCGCCGTCGAGACCATCGCCGAGGGCCTCGTCGAGCCGTGGGCGATTGCGTTTCTGCCCGACGGGCGGATGCTGGTCACCGAGAAGCCAGGCCGCCTCCGGATCGTCTCGACCGACGGCGCGCTCTCGGCCCCCATCGAGGGCATTCCCGACGTGGACGCGCGGCGCCAGGGTGGTCTGCTCGACGTGGAGCCTGCCCCGACCTATGCCGCTGACAGCGTGGTCTACGTCAGCTACTCCGAGCCGCGCGAAGGCGGCAACGGCCTCGCCGTCGCTCGCGGCCGGCTCGTGGAGAGCGAGGACACCGCACCCCGACTCGACCGCGTCGAGGTCGTCTTCCGCATGATGCCGACGCTCGAATCCACGCTCCACTCCGGCGGGCGGCTCGTCTGGGCGGAGGACGGCCACCTCTTCGTCACGCTCGGCGAGCGGTCCGTTCTGGAAGGCCGCCACCAGGCTCAGGACCTCGGCAGTCACTTCGGCAAGATCGTCCGCGTCCGGGCCGACGGTGCCGTCCCGCCGGACAACCCGTTCGTGGATACCGAGGGCGCACGGCCGGAGATCTGGTCGAGCGGCCACCGCAACGTCCTCGCCGCCGCCTTCGACGCCGACGGGCAGCTCTGGGAGGTCGAGATGGGGCCGCAGGGCGGCGACGAACTGAACCTCGTCCGGCCAGGCCTGGACTACGGCTGGCCGACCATTGGCTACGGCGAGGAGTACTCCGGGCAGCGCATCCACCGGCGGACGCAGGCCGAGGGGATGGAGCAGCCGGTCTACTACTGGGACCCGGTGATCTCGCCCTCGGGGATGACGTTCTACTCGGGCCGCCTCGTGCCGGAGTGGGCGGGCAACGCCTTCATCGGCGGCCTGTCGAGCCGGGCGCTCGTCCGCGTCGTGATCGACGGCGAGCGCGTGGTCGGCGAGGAGCGCCTGCTCACCGACCTCGGCGAGCGCATCCGCGAGGTCGTCGAAGGCCCCGACGGCGCGCTCTACCTAGCGACCGACGACCGCAACGGCCGCATCCTCCGCGTCGCCCCGCGCGACTGATACCTGTTCGCTGAGATGATGGTGCATGGGACCTGCCCAGCGCCCCGTCTCAACCGCTGTAGGGGCGTAGCATGCTACGCCCTTACGACACTGGGACGCACCACGAACTCGGAGAGCCGGTATGGAACGGCTGCCTACACTCTCTCTGTTTCCGAGTCTTCCGTTCGCAGACCGCTCGACGCCCAGACGTATGGCCAGCGAGACGACCTCAGCCACGGTTCCACGACCGATCCTGACGAGGTTTGTGGAACTCAGCCTCAGCTTCAGCCTGCGGGATGCCCTGCCCCTCCTGAGCTAACCCCACCTCGATCTTGCGGAGGAGAATGAGCCGCTCGATCACATCGTCGAGTGAGGTTCCGTCCGGGAGTGACTGCACGATCCGAACGATGTCGGCTTTCGATTGGATAGCAGACATAGCGGAGGTCGTTAGTTTACGGAGGTACGCGGGTGATGATCGCGTGCTCGCCTAGAGCGTGTTATGGACTCGGTCAGGTCTTAGCTTTTCTGCCCAAGACGCCCGTCATTCCCGCGCAGGCGGGAATCCACGCCACGATGGCACCGCGTGCCGACGCTGCATGGATTCCCGATCTGGGTCGGGAATGACTCGGTTTCGGGGCTTGTGACATCAGAACGGCGTT
>JBCDKT010000044.1 GCA_038746285.1 Bacteroidota bacterium | reverse complement strand
CCTCCATGCGCTCGGCGTTCGTGAGGTCCGGGGTCCCCCCTCCCACCCCGTCGATCCGCCGCTGGGCGCGGTCGAAGGTGCGGCGGATGCGGGTGCCGAGGCTGGGTGCGTCCCCGCCGCCGTCCCCGGAGGGCGAGACGCGCAGCAGGCCCGGGTCTACGGTCGGCACGGGAGGGGCCTGGCCACCGCGCGCCTCGATCTTCGCCTGGCGCGCGCGCTCGATGTGCTTGTGGGCGTTCTCGACCATCACGAGGCTCGCGTCGACCATCACGCCGATGGCGATCGCGATCCCGCCCAGGCTCATGATGTTGGCGTTGATGCCCAAGAGCCGCATCACCCCGAGCGCGATCAGGATGCCGACGGGGACCGTCACGAGCGCCACGAACGCGCTCCGGACGTGGAGCAGGAACACCATGACCACGAGGGCCACGACGAGCATCTCCTCCCAGATCGTCGTCGAGAGCGCCGAGACCGCGCTCGCGATGAGCTCGGACCGGTCGTACTCGGTCACGACCTCGACGCCGGGCGGGAGGCCCGACGAGACCTCGGCGATCCGCTCCTTCACGGCGTCGATCGTCGCCTGGGCGTTCTCGCCCGAGCGCATGACGACGATGCCGCCGACCACCTCGCCCTCGCCGTTGACGTCGGCGATGCCGCGCCGGATCTCCGGGCCGACCCGGACCTCGGCGACCTGCCCGACAGTGACGGGCGTGCCGCCCTCGGCCCGAATGACGACCTGGCGGATGTCGTCGAGACCGCGGAGGTAGCCCTTCCCGCGGACGATGAACTCGCGCTCGCCGAGCTCCAGAAGCCGCCCGCCCACGTCGCGGTTGCTCCGCTGGAGCGCCATCCCGACGTGGCCGATGGGGACGCCGTAGGCCGCCAGCCGCTGGGGATCGACGACGACCTGATACTGCTTCTCGAACCCGCCGACGGTCGCCACCTCGGCCACGCCCTCGACAGCCTGGAGCTCGTAGCGGAGGTAGAAGTCCTGGACGCTCCGGAGCTGGGCGAGGTCGTACGTCCCCGTCGTGTCGCGGAGCGAGTACTGATACACCCATCCCACGCCCGTCGCGTCGGGGCCGAGCGCGGGGCTCGCGCCGTCGGGCAGCCGGTCCTGGACCTGGGAGAGGTACTCGAGCACGCGCGAGCGCGCCCAGTAGAGGTCGGTCCCGTCCTCGAAGATGACGTAGACGAAGCTCGTCCCGAACATGGAGTACCCCCGGACGGTCTGCGCGCCGGGGACGGACAGCATGGCCGAGGTCAGCGGGTACGTCACCTGCTCCTCGACGATCTGCGGCCCCTGCCCGGCGTACTCCGTCCGGACGATAACCTGGACGTCGGAGAGGTCCGGGATCGCGTCGACGGGCGTGGTGAGCGTGGCCCACGCGCCGAGCCCGGCGACCATGAGCGTGACCAGCCCGACGAGCAGCCGGTTCTCAGCGCTCCACTCGATCAGGCGTTCGAGGACGCCGTCCTGGGGTCTGGAGTCGCGCATCACTCGGTGGGGAAGTCGTCGGCGTCCGCCGTCCCCATACCGCCGGTCATCGCGCAGAGCGAGGCCGCCAGGCGGGCCTCGGAGTCGATGAGGAACTGGGCGCTCGTGACGACGCGGTCGCCGACGGACACGCCCTCGAGGACGCGGACGAGCCCGTCGGACTCTCCGCCGAGCGTGACCGGCTGGGGCCGGAAGCGGCCCTCGCCGAGGGCGAGGATGACGGCGGCCCCGTCGCCGTCGCGGACGACGGCCTCGCTCGGTACGACCGGGCCGACCTCCGCGAGGTCGCCGTAGAGGGTCGCCGTGGCGAACATCCCCGGCCGGAGCAGGCCAGCCGCGTTGGCGAGCGTGATCCGCGCCGTGCCCGTCCGCGTGGCGGAGTCGAGCGTGTCATAGACGTAGTCCACGCGGCCCCGGAGCTCCTCGCCGGGGAACGCCGCGAGCGTCACGACGCCGCGCGTGCCGCGCGTCACCCACCCGAGGTCGCGCTCGGGCACGTCGACCTGGAGGTAGAGCGCGCCGAAGTCGACGATGTCCATGAGCGGCATCCCCGGCGTCGCCTGCATCCCCTCGACGATCCGCTTGTTCTGGACCGTCCCGGAGGCGGGCGCGAAGAGCGTGATCCGCTCCTCGATGGTGCCCGAGCGCTCGACGGCCGCGATCTGCCCTGCCCCCAGCCCGAACAGACGGAGCCGCGTCCGAGCGGCCTCGACGAGCCGGTCGGCCCCGGCCCCGCCGCCCAAGAGCTCGCGGTTGCGGACGGCGAGGAGCAGCTCCTGCTGGGTCGAGACCAGCTCGGGGCTGTAGATCTCCAGGAGCGGTT
The DNA here is from genome assembly GCA_038746285.1 of Bacteroidota bacterium. Taxonomy (NCBI): domain Bacteria; kingdom Pseudomonadati; phylum Bacteroidota; species Bacteroidota bacterium. The sequence continues at coordinate 31,482 of JBCDKT010000044.1, read as the reverse complement.
GGCCCTGGCGGACCTGCTGGCCTTCGGTGTCGACGTAGAGTCTTTCCACGAACCCGCCGACGCGGAGCGCGACCGTCTCGCGCCCGGCGTCCTGCGCCTCGAAGGTGCCCGTCGTGCGGAGGGTCCGCTCAAGCTGGCGCTCCTGGACGACGGCCGTGCGGACGCCGATGTTCTGGAGCGTGACCGGGTCGATCTCGACCGTCCCGGCCGGGGCGCCGGAGACGGGCACGGGCTCGAGGTCCATCCCGCACACGGGGCACTGCCCCGGCTCGTCCTGGACCACCCATGGGTGCATCCCCGACTGATAGACGACGCCGTCGCCGTTGAGGTCGAACTGCGCGAGGCCGCCCTCGGGGCCGTCGCCGTCCGCCGTGCCGCCGTCGGCAGGCGCTGTTGCGGGCGGGGCCTCGGCGACCGCGTCGCCGTTGCCCCCGCGCGCGAGGGTCCACGTCACGCCGACGGTGGCGACGAACGCCAGAAGGGCGAGTCCGACCCAGAGGGCACGGCGGCGTCGCTCGGGGCTCGGCGGCGCGTCGGCGTAGACGTCGGCCGGGTCGCCGCCCTCGCCGAAGGCCTCTGGCGAGAGGGGCGGCGGCGCGTCGTGAGTACGTGGGTCGGGGGTCTCGGTCGTCATCGGGCTGGGGGGCCGAGGAGCGGGTCGGTGGTGCCGAGCGCGCGGGCGAGGTCGGCGGCGGCGTCGAGGAGCCGGGCGCGGGCGTCGACGAGGCCGAGGGCGACGGAGAACCGGGCGCGCTCGGCGTCGAGGAAGGCGAGGAAGTCGAGGGCGCCCGTCGTGTAGCCCGCGAGCGCGCTCTCGACGGTCGTCTCGGCCTGAGGCACGAGCGTCTCGCGGTAGAGGGCGACGGCTTCGGCCGCGCGGCGGGCGTCGGAAAGGGCGTCGGCGACGTCGGTCTGGACGGCCGTCTCGGTCGCCGCCAGTCGGGCGCGGGCGGCCTCCTCGCGGAGGCGGGCTTCGTCGAGCCCGGCGCGGCGGGAGGCCCGGTCGAGCGGGATCCGGACCGAGGCCATGAGGCCGAGGGCGTCTCGGCCGGTGGCCGTGGGGGGCGCGTCGGCTGGGGCGACGTCCGTGTAGACGACGCCGAATCCGATGGCGGGGTAGAACGCCTTCTCAGCGAGCGCGACCTGGGCCTCGGCAGCCTCGATCTGCGCCTGAGCCCGCGAAACTTCGGGGCGCGTCGCCACCGCCAGCGCGGCGATGTCGTCCGCCTCGGGGAGCGCCGGGACGACGGCGACGACGCGGTCCTCGACCGTCAGGCCCGGCCGGTCGAGGACGCGGGCGAGCGTCTGGACGGCGGCGTCGCGCTCACGGTCGAGCGTGATGAGCCGCTCGCCGAGCCGCTGGCGCTCGAGCTGGACCTGGAGGATGGCGCCCTGCGGCCCGCGGCCGACCTCGTAGCGAACGGCGGCGGCCTCGGCGAAGGCGTCGAGCCGGGCCTGGAACGCGCGGACGACGGCCGCGGCCTCCTGCGTCCGCACGAGGTCGGCGTAGGCGCGCGTCGCGCGGCGGGCGAGGTCGAGGGCCGTGGCGTCGGCGCCCAAGCGGGCAACCTCGGCCTGGGCATCGGCGGCGTCGCGGCGGAGGCCGAGCGTGCCCGGCCACGGCAGCATCTGCTCCACGCGCCACTGCGACCGCTGCGTGCCTCGGGCGGTCAGGACCGGGTACGGCGCGAACATGACGGACGCCACGGGGTCAGGGAGCGTGGCGACCTGGTCGCCGCGGCGCGCGAGGGCGCGGGCGTCCAGGCGTTCGGCGGCGAGCACGGGGTTCTCAGCGTAGAGCGCGTCGAGGACGGCGCCCAGGCGGAGGGTGTCGGGTGCCTGGGCGTGCGCCTGAGCACCGACGAGGGCCAGGAGGGCGAGCAGCGCCGAACGCGCTGAGGCGAGGGGGGACATGGTCTGAGACGGGCGACGGACAGCGGTAGGGACGCAACGCCATAGGGCGGGGCGTCGGGCGCGGAAGCGCTGCGCCAGAGGCGCGGGCTGTCGGCTCAGACCAGCAGGACCGAGAGCGTGAGGTGTCGGCGGGGGCCGGGCGGTGCCCCCGTCGTCGTAGGAGGGGCCTCGCGAGGCGGCGGCGCCAGAGGCTCGGCGAGCGTCTCGTGCGCAACGGGCGCCTCCGTGTCCGTCGGAGCGGGGGGGACCGTCGCCGCATCGTGCGCGACGGCCGGGGGCTGCGCGCAGCAGACCGGAGCCTCTGCGGGTCCGTTGGCGGGGGGCGCCATCGGACAGTGCTCGGAGCAGCAGTCCGGCCCGAGCGCGTCGGCTACGGCCGCCGCGGACGGACCGGCGGCCAGCGCGACGAGGGCGAGCGCCAAGAGGGCAGCAAGCCGGGGGAGCAGGGGCGAGGGGCGGATCACGGGTTGAGTACGCACAGGATCGGCAGGTTCTGCCCTGCCCCACCTTAAAAGGTGCTCAGGTCGCGTCGGATCAGCCGTCCGTTCACGGGCTCGCGGCGTTGGGCACGTTCCAGAAACGCGGCGACCGCCAGTCTCGGTAACGGGACGACAGCCGCTGCGTTTGTCGAGGAAACGCCCGACCTGAGATGCCCCACCCCTCCCCTGCCCTGCCCTCCGACCCGCCTGCCGCCGACGCCAGCCCGTCCGGCGACGGTGCCGTAGTCGGCCCGCCCCGGCCGCTCTCGCACGCGACGCTGGGCGTCGAGGGCATGACGTGCGCCGCGTGCTCGGGCCGTGTCGAGAAGGCGCTGTCGAAGGTCCCCGGCGTCCACGAGGCGACGGTCAACCTCGCGACCGAGCGGGCGACCGTCCAGTTCGACGCGGCCGAGACGACGCCTCTGGCGCTCGCCGAGGCCGTCCAGCGAGCGGGCTACGACGTGCGGACCGAGGAGGTGAGCTTCGCCGTGGGTGGGATGACGTGCGCGGCGTGCGTCGGGCGCGTCGAGCGTGCGCTGCAAGGCGCCGACGGCGTGGTCGAGGCGTCAGTGAACCTGGCGACCGAGCGCGCCCGCGTCCGCTACGCCGCCGGGACCGACGTCGAGGCGCTCTACGAGGCCGTCCGGAAGACGGGTTACGACGTCGTCGAGGCCGTGGGCGGGACGACGACGGAGGACGCTGAGCGCCAGGCGCGAGAGCTCGACCGCCAGCGGCTGCGGCGTCGACTCCTGTGGGCCGCCGGGCTCACGCTCCCGCTGTTCCTCATGGAGATGGTGCCGATGGCGGTCCCCGGTGGGATGGCCTGGATCGACGGGCTCGTCCCGATGCAGACGCGCTGGCTCGTGGCGTTCGCGCTGGCGACAGCGGTCCAGTTTGGACCAGGCCTCCGATTCTACCGCGCCGGGTGGGCGGCGGCCCGCCACGGCTCGCCCGACATGAACACGCTCGTCGCCCTCGGCACGTCGGCGGCCTACGGGTACTCCGTCGTCGCGACGTTCCTGCCGGGCGTGCTCCCCGAGGGCGCGGTCCACGTGTACTACGAGGCGTCGGCGACGATCATCACGCTCATCCTGCTCGGCAAGTGGTTCGAGGCCCGCGCCAAGGGCCAGACGTCGGACGCCGTCCGCGCGCTCCTCGGGCTGAGGGCAAAGACGGCCCGCGTGGTCCGCGACGGTGGACCGGGCACCGGCCCAGTCGAGGCCGAGGTCCCCATCGAGGACGTAGCCGTGGGCGACGTCGTCCGCGTGCGGCCGGGCGAGAAGGTGCCGGTGGACGGCGTGGTCACCGAGGGCACGAGCTACGTCGACGAGTCGATGGTGACCGGCGAGCCCGTCCCGGTCGAGAAGGGCGCGGACGCGGAGGTCGTCGGCGGGACCGTCAACCAGGCCGGGGCGCTGCTCATGCGGACGACGCGCGTCGGGGCCGACACCGTGCTCGCCCAGATCGTCCGGCTCGTCGAGGACGCCCAGGCGTCGCGGCCCGCGATCCAGGCGCTGGCGGACCGCGTGGTCGCCGTGTTCGTGCCCATCGTGCTCGTGATCGCCGCGCTCGTGTTCGGCGTCTGGCTCGCCGTCGGGCCGAGCCCGGCGCTGACCTACGCGCTCGTGGCCGCGGTCTCGGTGCTCATCATCGCGTGCCCGTGCGCGATGGGGCTCGCGACGCCCGTCTCGGTGATGGTGGGGACCGGGAAGGCGGCCGAGCTGGGCGTGCTCTTCCGCAAGGGCGAGGCGTTGCAGACGCTGTCCGAGGCTGACGTGGTCGCGCTCGACAAGACGGGGACGCTCACCGAGGGCCGCCCGACGCTGACCGACGTGGCGCTAGCGCCAGAGGCCGGGCTGGACGAAACGGAACTGCTCCGGCTTGTAGCCGCGGTCGAGGTGCCGAGCGAGCACCCGGTCGCGGCGGCCATCGTGCGCGCGGCGGACGAGCGCGGTATCGACCTGCCGGCGGCGTCCGACTTCGTGGCCGTGCCCGGCTTCGGCGTGCGCGGGACGGTCGAGGGCCGCCGCGTCGAGGTCGGAGCCGACCGGTTCATGGCCCGGGTCGGGCTCGACGTGGCGCCTCTCGCCGCGGCCTCTGGCGCCCTCGCGGGTGAGGGCAAGACGCCGCTCTACGCGGCCGTCGACGGCGTGCTCGTTGCGGCCCTCGCCGTCTCCGACCCGGTCAAGGCGACGACGCCCGCGGCCATCGACGCGCTCCACGACGCCGGGCTCCGCGTCGCCATGGTCACCGGCGACAACCGGGCCACGGCCGAGGCCATCGCGCGGCGCCTCGGCATCGACGAGGTGCTCGCCGAGGTGCTCCCCGCCGACAAGGCCCAGGCCGTGCGCGATCTCCAAGGCGAGGGCGGACGCGGCGGACGCCCGTTGCACGTGGCGTTCGTCGGCGACGGAATCAACGACGCCCCCGCGCTCGCCCAGGCCGACGTCGGCGTCGCGATTGGGACCGGGACCGACGTCGCCATCGAGGCCGCCGACGTGGTGCTCATGCGCGGCGACCTCACGGCGCTCGTCGAGGCCCAGGCGCTCTCGGCGGCCACGCTCCGCAACGTCAAGCAAAACCTGTTCTGGGCCTTTGCCTACAACGTCGTGCTGATCCCGGTCGCGGCGGGCGTGCTGTACCCGGCGCTCGGCGTGCTGCTCTCGCCCGTGCTCGGCGCGGCGGCGATGGGCCTGTCGTCGGTGTTCGTGCTGACGAACGCGCTCCGCCTGCGGCGCTTCATACCACCAACAGTCGGCTCCGCCGCGGTGGCCGCTCGGTAACGTTCGACGGGCCGCCGCGTTTGTGCCGGTGAACGCCCCCCATATCATGCCTCTCTCCCCCACCCTGCTCGACGCCACGCTCGCCGCACAGGCCGAGCCGCTCGTCGCCTACGTCCGCCAGCGGCTCGGCCCTGGCGTGGCCGAAGACGTAGTCCAGGACGCGCTCTTGAAGGCGGTCGAGGCCGCGCCGCCGATGGACGGCGAGGCCGACCTCACGCGCTGGTTGTGGCGCGTCGTCCGGAACGCGACCGTCGACGCCCACCGCCGACGGGAGGCCGCGGGCCGCCGCGAGACGGCGTGGGCAGACGAGCAGCCCGACGCCGTGATGCCGACCGAGGAGGCGCCCCGGCTCTGCGCGTGCTACCAACCGCTCCTGAACGACCTCGCGCCAGAGGCCGCCGAGGTCCTCCGCGCCGACCTCGACGGCGAGCCTGCGGCCGAGGTGGCGGACCGGCTCGGCGTGTCGGCCGGCACGCTCCGCGTCCGTCGGCACCGCGCCCGCGCGGCGCTCCGCGAACGGCTCGAAGACGTCTGCCGGGCGTGCGCTGGGTGCCTCGACTGCACCTGCGCCGCCCTACCCAACCCCCCTGTTTCACTCTCCCCTACTCCCATGCACACCGACAACCCGAACACCGACGACGCCCTCACCTTCAACATCAAGGGCATGACCTGCGGCGGCTGCGTCGCCGGGGCCACGCGCGCGCTCGACCGGACGCCCGGCGTGACCGTCGAGCGGCTCACGCTCGATGGCCCGGCCGTCGTCCGGCTCTCGGGCGGCGCCGACCGCGAGGCCGTGCGCGCCGCCGTGGAGGGCGCGGGCTTCCGGCCCGTCTTCGACGCGGCCTGAGGGTCGTCCTCCATCGCGGGCGCCGGGCGGCTCTGAAAAGGCCGCGCCCAGAGCCTGCGGACCTTAAAAGGTGCTCAGGTGGACTGCAAATGGCGATCCGCACGCCCGCACCCGTGTTGGACCCACTCCTTTCCGCGCCGTCTCGCCCTGTCCCCTCGCCCATGAAGGCCTCCTACGCCCGCTTCTTCGCGATGATCGTCACGTCAACGGTCGTCATGCTCGTCCTGATGTACACGACGGTCTACGAGACCGACCACCTCTGGTGGAGCGCGACGAAGTCGTTCATGGCGCTCTACATGGGCGCCGCGATGGCCGTCGTCATGCTGGCGTTCATGCTCCACATGTACAAGGACAGGACGAAAAACGTCGCCATCTTCGCTGGGAGCGCCGTGCTGTTCGCGTTCGGGTTCTGGCTGCTCCGCTCCCAGACGTCGGTCGACGACGTGGACTGGATGGAGGCCATGATCCCCCACCACTCCCTCGCCATCCTGACTTCGGAGCGGGCGACGATCTCGGACCCCCGCGTGCGCCGCCTAGCCGACGAGATCATCATCGCCCAGAAGCGCGAGATCGTCGAGATGGAGGCACTTATCAACGACCTGGAACGCTCCGACTACGAGTTCGAGCCGCTGGCGCCCGCAGACCAGGAGGTGACCGGCGGCTCAGACGCGCGGACCGGCCCGGTGCCGGGCTCGCCGGCCCTGTTCGTCGGCGCCGACCCGGTCCGCGGCGACGTGATCGTCGTGGACTCGGTCAAGGTCGAGTCCGACTCGTGGCTCGTCGTCCACCCCGAGGCGGACGGGGGCGGCCCCGACGCCTCGCGCGTCGTGGGGCGGTCGTTCGTGATGCACGGGACGTCGGAGCGGGTGCCCATCGACCTCGACGCGACGCCGTCGGGGACGGTCCACGTCATGCTCCACGACGACTCCGGCGAGATCGGCCGGTTCGAGTTCTCCGGCGCCGGCTCGCCCGACCAGCCGGTCACGCGCGGGGGCCAGCCGGTCACGGCCGCCGTCGCCGTCCGCTAGGCCGCCACGTGCTGGCCGGCGCGGAGCGGGAGGTCGAGGAGCATCGGGAGCCCCTGGACGGCCGCGGCGATGAGGAACGCGGCGTCCCGAGTGCCGGGAGCGGCAACGAGGGCGAGGACCATGAGCGCGTTGAGGACGGCGGCGAGCCCGTAGAGCGCCCGCCGGACGCCGCCCTCCGCGGCGGCGGCGCTGAACGCGAACCCGAGCGCGCCGACCAGGAACCAGAGGTGGAAGAAGGCGGCGTGCTGGAGCTCAGCGGTGTCCACGAACCCGCCAGACCCATTCCCGCCGTGCTCGGCCCCGCCGCCCTCGGGCGACGTGGCGCTGGCGGACGGGGAGCCGGGCGTCCCCGAGGCCGCTGGGCCCGTGTCACCGCCGTGCCCGCCGTCCGGGTGGGCGTGGCCGTCGGGGGCACCCTCGCCGGGGTCGCCCCCGCCTGCTCCCGCGGTGCTCGTGTCGTCGCCGTGGCCTCCGTTGGGGTGGGCGTGCCCGTCGTCCGGCTCCTGTGCACCGGCGGCGTCGCCGCTCGCAGTGTTGGTCGTCTCGCTCTCCGAGCCGGACGAGCCGCCGTGGTGCCCCGGCTCCCCGTGGGCTGACGCGCCCGTGGACCCGCCGTGCCCGGGCCCGTCGTGGCCGTGGCTGATCCCGGAGGCCGCCACGCCGACGTTCGCCGCCATGGCCGCAGCGACGAGCCCGACCCACACCCAGTGGTGCGCGCCGGCCGAGCGCCGGGCCGCCTTCGCCACGGTCATCCCGACGGGGACGAGCGCCAGGAGCGCCCAGACGGCGACGATGGACCCGTGCACGCTCAGCCCGAACAGCTCGGTCCCAGCCGTGCCCATCGCGTGCGTGGCGAGGTACCCGGCGGTCGTGGTTGCGCCCCACGCGGCGAGGAGGGCCTGGTCGGTCATGGGGACGGTCGGACGAGAAACGGCGCGGCCCCGCGTCGAGGCCGCGCCGCTGGGAAGGCGAGCGGGGCTAGGCCGCCGCGCCCTGGGACATGGCGTCGAGGAGGGCCTGGCAGGCCTTGGAGCACTCGCGGCAGCACTCCATGCACACGCGGCAGTGGTCGTGCATATCGGCGTGCTTCGAGCACTCGTCGGCGCAGGCGTCGCAGGCGGCGACGCAGGCCTCGAGCTGGGCGCGGAGGACCTTGGCGTTCGGCTGCGTCTGGCGCGAGAGCGCGCGGCCCGTCGTGGCACAGATGTCGGCGCAGTCGAGGTTGGTCCGGATGCAGTACCGGAGGTCCATGTCGCCATCCTCGTCGAGGCAGGCGTCGGCGCAGCTCGTACAGCACTGCTCGCAGGCGAACGCGCTGTTGACGAGCGCGACGATCTTGTCGAGGTGCTCGGAGGGGTTGGGGTGCTTCGAGAGCATGTCCTGAGTACGCATGGCGGTGTAGGGGAGGGGTGTGTTAGACGTGTGCCACGGGGGCCGGGTAGTGACGGGCGAGCCCCCGTCCCGTTCGGCCTCGCGACCTTAAATGCCCCTCAGGTACCGCTTCCGATTCGCTGAGCCGCCCTTCGCGGTCCGGTCTCAGGGATTCCCCCCGTCCCCGCCCCGCCCGAGCGGCTACTCGACGCGGAGGCGACGCGCGTTGACAGCGACGACGACCGTCGACAGGCTCATGAGCACGGCTCCGACGGCCGGGCTGAGCACGATGCCCCGCGGCGCGAGAACGCCCGCGGCGAGCGGGATGGCGACGACGTTGTAACCGGCGGCCCACCAGAGGTTCTGGACCATTTTGCGGTACGTCGCGCGGGCGAGTGCGATGACGCGCACAGCCGCTCGCGGGTCGCTCTCGACCAGCACCACGTCGGCCGTCTCGACCGCCACGTCGGTACCCGCTCCGACGGCAAGACCGACATCGGCGGTGGCGAGTGCGGGCGCGTCGTTGACGCCGTCGCCGGTCATGGCGACGACGTGGCCCTCCCGTTGCAGCCGCGCGATCTCGGCGCTCTTCCCGTCGGGGAGCACCTCGGCGATGACGCGGTCGATGCCGAGCTGGCGGGCGACGTGCTCGGCGACCTCCTGCTTGTCGCCGGTGAGCATGACGGCTAACAGGCCGAGCTCGTGGAGACGGTCGATGGCCTCCCGGCTCTCGGGGCGGACCACGTCGGCGAGTGCGAGGGCTCCGAGCGGCGTCGCACCGGGTCCGACTCCCCGGACCACGTAGACGACCGTCTGGCCCTCTCGGCCCAAGCGGTCGGCGCTGTGGCGCAGGTCGTCCGAGAACTGGACGCCCGCGTCCTCGATGGCGCCGGGGCTGAGAATCTGGACGGTCTCGCCGTCGACGGTCGCTCGGACGCCCTTGCCCGTGATAGCCCGGAAGCCGGAGACGGCCGGAAGCGCGAGGCCGCGGTCGCGGGCCGAGCGGACGACGCCGGCCGCGATGGGGTGCTCGCTGCCGCCCTCGACGGCGGCGGACACTGCGAGCAGCTCGGCCTCGTCAACGCCCGAGGCCGGTAGGATTTCGGTGACGCCGAACCGCCCCCCGGTGAGCGTGCCCGTCTTGTCGAAGACGAGCACGTCGAGGTCGCGCGCGCGCTCGAACGCGGCGCGGTCGCGGACCAAGAGCCCGTGGCGAGCGCTGATCGACGTCGAGACGGCGACGACGAGCGGGATCGCGAGGCCGAGCGCGTGGGGGCACGCGATGACCATCACCGTCACTGCCCGCTCGATGGCAAAGGAGAGCGGCCCGTCGGACAGGAGCCACCAGCCAAGGAACGTGAGCGCGCCGACCGTGATGGCCGTGATGGTGAGGTAGAACGCCGCTCGGTTGGCGAGGTCCTGCGTCTTCGACTTGGAGGCCTGGGCCTCGCGCACGAGCGTGACGACCTGATTGAGGTAGGCGTCGGCGCCGGTCTTGGTGACCTCGACGGTGAGCGCGCCCGAGCCGTTGACCGAGCCCGCGATGAGTTCGTCGCCCTCGCCCTTCTCGACGGGTACCGACTCGCCGGTCAGCGCGGCCTGGTTGACGGCAGAGCGGCCCTTGACGACGGTTCCGTCTGCGGGCACCTTCTCGGACGCCTTGACGAGGATGCGGTCGCCGGGGCGAAGCGCCGACGTGGGGACGCTCTCGGTCTCGCCAGAGGCCGTGAGCCGGTGGGCCTCGTCGGGCATGAGCCGGGCGAGCTCTTCGAGCGCGCGGGAGGCGCCCATCACGCTCCGCATCTCGACCCAGTGGCCGACGAGCATGAGGTCGACGAGCGTCGCGGTCTCCCAGAAGAAGAGGTTGCCCTCGAGGCCGAGGACGACCGCGACCGAGTACACGAACGCGACGGTGATGGCGAGAGCGACGAGCGTCATCATGCCCGGCCGCCGGTCCGCCAGTTCGTCGCGGGCGCCAGTGAGGAAGGGCCTGCCGCCGTAGAGGTAGACGACCGTCGCAAGCGCGGTCAGAATCCAGACGTCGCCGGGGAATCGCCAATCGACGCCTGCCCAACCCTGGAGCATGGGGCTGAGCGCAAGGATGGGAACTGTCAGACCGAGGCAGACCCAGAAGCGGCGCTTGAAGTCCTCGACCATCATCGCGTGGTGGTCGTGGTGGCCGCCTCCCCCCTCTTTGCCGTGGCCCATACCTTCGTGGCCCATCGCGGCGTGCTCTTCAGGGGTGTGGCCCATGGCCGCGGCGTCGGATGCCACCCCGACCGGACCGGGGTGGCCGTCAGCGTGGGAGCCGTGGGGTCCCTCGTTGGCGGGCTCGCGGTGCGCGGGCTGTTTGAGGCCGGGGAGATCGGAGGGGTCTCGGTCGTGGTCCATGAGGCGTCAAGCGTGTCGTCCGCGTGCTACGCGCTCGCAAGCGTGCGGGGCCGGCGCGACACCTTAAAAGCTGATCAGGTACCGCGTTAAGCGTCCGTGCGATGCGTCCTTGCGCATCGATCGTTCTGTGTCTGATTTCCGCACATGTCCAGCTTTGAAGAGAACCCGATGTTCCGGTGGAGTCCGGGCCGGCTCCGCGAGCTGGCCGACGAGCTGGAGCGGGACGGCCTGAACGACCTCGCGGATGCGGCGCGGCGCGCGGCGGAGGAGGACGCCGAGCCTGAGGCCGATGACCCCGCAGACGGAGACTGACACGAGCTGTCACCCTCGCGTGCGAACTTGGGCCGTTACGACCTCCCGACCGTCATGCCAAAGCTTTCCCCCCTCGACCGACTCATGCAAACGGCCGCGCGCGCCTACGTCGAGGACGCGCTCGGCAGCGAGGACTGGCTCACTGTGTACGGCCGGGCGCACGGCCCTCTCAGCGACGGCCTGTTCTCGGCGCTGGTCCCCTCAGACCGGATCGAAGGTGTGTTGCGTCGTCCGGGTTGGGACCTCGACACAGGTACTGGGCTGATCGGGTTTAACCAAGCGGGCGACGAGCCGACGTACCACCGGTGGCTTCCGTCCGGCGGGGTCGAGCCGTTCGTGATCGTCCGAGAGTTCCACGCCGACGTTCCGGGGGCGCAGCTGGTAGAGCTTGTCGAGGAGTTCCGGTTGCTGTTCAATCTGGCGTACGTGCCACGCGACGAGGTTTACCTCGACGTCTCGACGGGAACGCCCAAGCCCGTCGCGCGCTGGCGAGACGGGCGGATGGAGGTGAAGCGGAAGCGGCTCCGGCAGTTCCTTGCCGTCAAGGGGATGCACCTCGCGCTGTTCTTCGACCGCCGCCAGCACGAGCCAGGCCTTGACATCGGCGATGTGCCCGACGGCGCACATGACGTGCGTATAGAGCGGGACGACCTGACGTACGAGCTCAACGTCCGCGATGCGACGGAGGGGCTGGCCCATAGGACCGGCACCTTCTCTCGGCTGGTCGGCAAGAGGCTGGTGTCCCCGCTCCCCATCGAGGCCTGCGGGGTCTGGCCGTACGAGGACGAGGACGAGTCTACGACGTTCGTCGTGGGGGTCGACGGCGACGGCCGTCCGGTCGAGCGCCGGGCCGACCCGGACGACCCGGCCCACTTCCTCGATCTGGTTCACTTCCGCCGTGAGGTCCTCACCAAGTACTACGCCGATTCGACACGGTACCGGGTGGACGACGGCCGGGTCCACTGCGGGGCACTGTGGGGGCTCCCCATCGACAACGACCACGACGGGAAGGTGGTCGCCTACCTCGGAGACCTCGGCCGCCTCCCAGCCGACGAGCAGCTTTACTGGCGGGCGTTCAACGTCGAGCCTGACGGCGGGATCAGCGAGACGGCGTTTCGCCGGGACGTGATGGCCGAGTTCGCCGACCCCACCGAGCCCGGGCTCGCCTTCCGTCAGGCGCACGAGCGGGCGAACCGGGCGTGGGAATCCGCGCTGGGATGGCCGCTGTACCTACCCCTCGCGGCCGACGACCAGCACAACCTTGACGGGCTGCGCGTGCCGCTCAACGACGGCGCGGCCGAGTTCGACGGGCAGGTACAGGCGCTCGCGAAAGCGGCGGTCGACTCGTTGAACGAGAAGAGGGTCCGCAAGGCCGCGATCGCGGTGGGTCACGAGTACGAGGGGGGCGAGGCTGGAATCGCAAAGCTGGTGGCCTACCTCGACGTGACAGGATTCGACGTCAGCGCGCACGGGCTCGACCGCTCGCCGACGGACTGGATGAAGGACGTCCAGTGGCTGCGGTCCTCGGGCTCGGCCCACCGGAAGGGATCAACGTACGCGAAGGCGGCCGAGCACTTCGATCTCGAAGCGCTGGGCCGTGCTGCGGTGATGCACGACCTTCTAACGGAGGGCCGGAGCGCACTTGACGCTCTGGCGGACCACGCTGGCAATGTCGCGCGTCGTGCGAGGACCAAAGCGGCCTAAGAGATGCCGGACCACGCCGCCTTACGGGGCGGCGGGTCCGACGCCACGCGAGGGTGCGGGGTCCTCGACGTGGGAGCGGGGCGGCCAGCGCGCGTAGGCCCAGGCCGCGAGGGGGAGGTCGACGCCGAAGCAGAAGGCGGGCCACCAACCAGGAACAGCGTCGCTAGCGGGCAAAAGTGCGGGGTGCGCTAGGTCCCAGAGACCGTGGAGAGCGAGTCCAGCAGCGAGGAGGAGAGCCGAGCGGCGTCGGACCGCAAGCACCGCGACGGCCACGAAGGCGAACGCGACGACCGACTCGGCTGAGACGACGGCCGGGGCTCCGCTCTCGACGCCGAACAGGACGTAGAGGAGCGCGATGACGGCGAGGACCGTGGGGTAGAACGAGCGGTCGCGGTCGAAGCCGGAGACCCGGCCCGCCGCGATGGTCGCCAGGGCTACGACGATACCAGCCGTGAAGGGGACGGGGTCCACGCCTTACCGCGCCGACGACCAGTGGACGGCGGAGACCCGCCAGCCCCCGTCGGTCCGCTCCATCACCAGGAGCTCGGCCATCGTGGCGTCACCGATCCGCTGCGTCGAGGCGACCCACGCGGCGTCGCCCGCAACGGTCGTGCGGCGGAAGATCGGCTCCGGCTGGGCATCGGCGAGGAAGGCGACGTCGCGGGCGAAGTGGCCCCCGAGGTACTCGTTTCGGGCCTCGGCGCGCCCGCCCTCCAGGACCACGGCGTCGGGCGTGAGGAGGGACTCGACGCTCTGGCGGTCGCCCGCGGCGAGGGCGGCGTGGAACCGGTCGGCGGTCTCGGAGGCGTCGAACTCGGCCTGCCCAACGGTGGGCGTGGCCGGGCGCTCGTCGCCGAGGGTCGCGCCCGCGTTGCGGCGTTGGAGGGCGACGCCCGCGGCGTGGTCGGCGCCGGAGTGGTCCATCGCGCCGTGGTCCATCCCCCGCATCTGGGAGTGATTTATCTGGCCGCGGTCCATGCCGGAGTGGTCCATGCCGTCCATCCCGGGCATCCCTCCGGGCATGGCCTCCATCATCCGGCGGAGCTCGGGGTCGGCCATCGCGCGCGTGTGGACCGGCGGTGTGGCGAGGAGCCGGCGGTGGACGGACTCGAAGCGGGCTATGAACGCGGCGTCTTCGGCCTCGGTCATCGCGCCCATGCGCTCACGCATCTGAGTCATCATGGACTCGGGGTTCATCTGGCCGTGGCTCATGCCCTCGTGGTCCACCCCCTCGTGGCCCATCGCGCCGTGGTCCATGTCGGGCATCACGTCGGCCATGAGCGCCCGCATCTCGGCGTCGGCGCGCATGGCGGCGTGGATCTCGGGGTCGGCCATCATGCGCATGTGGAGGGCCATGAGGGCGTCGTGGTCCATGCCGGCGTGGTCCATGCCCTGCATCTGGGAGTGGTCCATCTGGCCGTGGTCCACCTGGGAGTGCTCGCCGTGCTGCTGGGCGACTGCGGCGGGGGCGGCGACGAGCGCGGCGACGAGGAAGAGAGAGCGGGTCATCGGAGTCGGGGTCTTGGGAGAGGGTGCAGGTAGGGGTCAGCGCCAGAGGCGGACGCCGACGACGAAGAGGCCCTCCGACGTCGGCTCGCCCTCCGCGCGGGCGAAGTCGGCCGCGCCGCCGAACCGCTGGAGGACGCTGAACCCAACGTAGGGGGCCACCTCGCGCTCGACCTCGTAGCGGAGCCGGAGGCCCGCCTCGACAGCGTTGAGGCCCGTCCCGACGCCCCAGTCCTCGACCTCCTGGAGCGCGACGGTCACTTCGGCCTCGGGCTGGAGCACGAGGCGCTGCGTGATGAGGAGGTCGTAGGACCCCTCGAACCGGGCCGAGAGGTCGCCCTTGTAGGACAGGAACAGGAAGGGCTCGACCTCGAAGAAGTAGGGCGCGAGCCCTTCGAGCCCGACGGCGAGCTGGGGCCGGGCGCGCAGGCCGCCCTCGCCGAACTCGGTGTCGAGGCGGACGCCCGCCTGAGCCTCGAAGTACTCGGTGACGAGGCGGCTGTAAAGGGCTTGGACCTCGGCCTCGCCTTCGGCCTCCGAGATCAGCCCCTCGCCCTCAGCCCGGACGAAGAGCCGGTTGTAGTCGGTCCCGATCCGGTAGAACCCCTCCAGCCGAGCGGGGACGCCGGACGCGGCCGGGGCCACCTCGAAGATGTCCAAGAGCGCGAGCGAGTAGAGGTCCCGGTCGGCCGCGGCGACCGCGCCGGGCCGGAAGTCGGGGTACTCGGGGAACGGGGGCGGATCGTCCTGGGCGGTTACGGGCGCGCTGGCGGCAAGCGCCAGCAGGGCGAGAGCGAGGGAGCGGAGCATGGGTCGTCGGAGTCAGGAAGGAGCCCCGCCGCCCCGAGGTGCGGAACGGGGGCGGCGGGGCGGGCCGGGCGGCGGGAGAGGGCCGCCCGGGGTTGGCTAGCCTCGGGCGAGGTCGGGACGCCCGAAGCCGGGCGGGAGGCCCTGCGGGTACATCTCGGCCAGCCGCTCGGCGTCCCAGTCGTCGGGCCGCTGGACCATAGCCACCCTGAACATGCCGAGGTCCATGTGGTAGAGGACGTGGCAGTGGAAGGCCCACGGGCCGAGCGCGTCGACCTCGACCAGGAGCGAGAGCCGCTCGGCCGGCTTGACGACGACGGTGTGGACGCGGGGGATGTGGTCGCCCTGGCCGTTCTCGAGCTCCATCCACATGCCGTGGAGGTGCATCGGGTGGTTCATCATGGTGTCGTTGACCATGGTGAGCCGGAGCCGCTCGCCGTAGACGAGGGGGATGAGCGGGTCCTCGGTATAGGTCTTCCCGTCGATCCCCCACATGTACCGCTCCATGTTGCCGGTGAGGTGGAGCTCGACCTCGCGGTCGGGCGCCCGGCGGGGCTCGGGGTGGAGCGACCGGAGGTCGGTGTAGACGAGGACGCGGCGGCCGTCATTCCCCAGCCCGACGCCGGGCTCGTGGAGCCGGGAGCGGGTCTGCATGGGGGCCATCGCGTTGGCGATCCCGTGGTCGTCGGGGCCGTGCATCGTGACCTCGGGGAGCGTGCCAGGCGGGCGGAGGCCGGACCGGTCCTGGCCAGGCATCGCCATCTCCCCTCCTGCCGCGGCCATCGTCATGCCGGAGTGGTCCATGCCCTCCGTCTGGGCGTGATCTATGCCGTGGTCCATTCCGGCCATGCCGCCCGCCGCGGCACCGGGGGCCGCGCCCGACATGTCCATGCCCTCGTGGCCCATCTCGCCGTGGTCCATCCCCATGTCCATCATGGTGAGCGACGGGCGCTCGCGGCGCTCCGGGACGGGCGCCGTCATGCCCGCGCGCGGGGCGAGCGTCCCCCTCGCGTAGCCCGAGCGGTCCATGGGCTCGGCGAAGACGGTGTAGGCCCGGTCGCCCGGCTCGACGACGACGTCGTAGGTCTCGGCGATCCCGATCCGGAACTCGTCGGTCTCGACCGGCTGGACGTGCTGGCCGTTGACCTGGACGACGGTCATCGGGAGGCCGGGGAGCCGGACGTCGTAGAACGTGAGCGCGCTCGCGTTCACGAACCGGAGCCGGACGCGCTCGCCGGGCCGGAACAGGCCGGACCACCCGGGGTCGGGGGCCTGCCCGTTCATGAGGAACGTGTAGGTGGCGCCCGTGATGTCGGCGATGTCGGTCGGGTCCATCCGCATCCGGTCCCAGTCGAGTCGCTGGCCGAGGCTCATGCCCTCGCCCAAGAGGAGCCCGGCGACGGTCTGGCGCTGGTAGTTGTAGTAGTTCGCCCGCTTCTTGAGGTGGGCGAGCACGTCGTGGGGGTCCTCGAACGTCCAGTCCGAGAGGACGACGACGTACTCACGGTCGAAGGCGTAGGGCTCCGGCCCGGCCGGGTCGATGACGAGCGCGGCGTAGTGGCCGAGCTGCTCCTGGAACGCCGAGTGCGAGTGGCACCAGTAGGTCCCGAACTGGCGGATCGGGTAGCGGTACTCGAACGTCGACCGCGCCGCGATCCCGGGGAAGTTGACGTGGGGCACGCCGTCCTGGTCGTTGGGCAAGATGAGCCCGTGCCAGTGGACCGACGTCATCTCGTCGAGCCGGTTGTGGACGCGGATGACGGCCTCGTCGCCCTCGGTGAACCGGAGGAGCGGGCCGGGGACCGTCCCGTTCATGGTGACGGCCGTGCCGGTCCGGCCCCCGAACGCGAGCCGCGTCCGGTCGATCGTGATGTCATACTCGACCAGGCCGTCCCGCTTGACGGTCGGCACGAGGCCGGGCTGGCGGAGCGGACCGTGCGCGAGCCCGGTGCGTGCCCAGGCGGGCGTGAGAGCGCTCAGGCCCGCGAGCGCGCCGAAGGCGGAGGCGTTGCGGATAAAGTGGCGGCGGTCCATCGGAGGGGTGGCGGGTGCTCGGGGTGTACGCGCGGGGCGCACGGATGTGCGTCCCTGGGCCTTAAAAGGCGCTCAGGTAGAGCCCGAAGAGCCCGTGAACCGGACGCGACCCGGAGCCGCGCTCAGCCCCTCTCCTCCTACTCGACGGGCGTAGCCGCGAGCGCGAGGACGCGGACGGTCCCCTCGCCCTCGAGGCGGAGCCCGACGCGGCCGGGCGGCGCGGCAGGGCCGTGGGGGTGCGTGAGCTGCTCGCCGTCGAGGTAGCCGCGAAAGTGGGTCCCCACGGCGTAGGCCTTGAGCTCGGCCAGCCCGTCGAGCGGGGCCGTCCCCCGGTCCATCGTCGTCTCCCGTTCGCCCTCGACGCGGCCCTGACGGAGCGTGGCGTCGCCGGAGGCCGACGTGTCGAGCGCGAGGAAGTCGTAGTCGGCCGGACCCCGAACGTGGTGGACGAGCGACGCGGTGCCCGTGAAGCCCGAGAGGTCGAGCGTTGCGCGTACCTCGAGGTCGCCGAGCGTGTCGGGGAGGACGGCGAGCGTGGGCCGGCCGGGCGCGACCACGAAGGCGGAGCCCTCGGCGGGGGCACCAGAGAGCACGTCGAGGCGGGCGGCGAGGGCCGTGTCAGGCGGGGCCTCCGGCGCCGGGACCGCGGAGGCCGCGGCGACGGCGACGCCGTGGCGGTAGACGAGCTCGCCGCCCCGCTCGGCGGTCCGGGCCACGAGGAACAGCCCCACGAGCCCGAGCGCCGCCAGCGGCCCGTGGACGGCGAGGCGCCCCGGCTCCCGGCCCCGCCCGTCGAGCCAGAGCGCGGCGACGCGGGCGGCGGCGTAGAGCGATGAGAACCACAAGAGCCACAGCGCCGAGTCGGCGTGGGCACCCAGGGTCGTGAGCGAGGCGACCGGGAGGTCGACCGACTCCGAGGCGTCGCGGCCGGTGAAGAAGGCGGCGACCACGCCAGCGGCACCGAGCGCGTAGAGTCCGACGGCCGAGGCGCGGACCCACGGGTACGTCCTGCGAACGGCGAGCGCGACGGCGTCCACGAGCGCGGCCACGACGAGGAGCGCGACGGGGAAGTGGACGACGAGCGGATGGACGTTGGGGGTCCAGTCGGGGAGCACGGGCTGGTTGCGAGCGGCTAGATGAGGCGACCGAGGCGGAGCGACCGGCCGAGGTGGCGGACGCGCGGCGGGGCCAACGAGCGCCCGACGGCGACGGTGGCGGCGGCGAGGGCGGCGAACCAGAGGACGACGAGGGCGGTCACGGGCGTGGGGGCGTGCGAGCGGATGGAACGAGAGGCGGCCTGTGATGGGGCTGTCCGGCACCTGAAAAGGCGTTAAGGTGCCGGTCCCGTCCGCTCCACGTGGGTATTGCATGTCCGACCCGTTCCCCTCCCCCGACGCCCCGATGTGGGTCCTGCTCATCGAAGACGAGGCCCGACTCGCCGACTCCGTCCGCCGCGGGTTGGAGGAGGAGGGGTACCGCGTCGACGTGGCGGGCGACGCCGAGGAGGGCGAGCGGCTCGCGCTCGCGAACGGCTACGACGCCTTCGTCGTCGACTGGCGGTTGCCGAG
The DNA here is from genome assembly GCA_038746285.1 of Bacteroidota bacterium. Lineage (NCBI taxonomy): Bacteria > Pseudomonadati > Bacteroidota > Bacteroidota bacterium. The sequence continues at coordinate 12,738 of JBCDKT010000044.1, read as the reverse complement.
GGGCGACGGGAAGACCCTCGTCGAGCGCGTCCGCGCCGCGGGGAAAGACCAGCCCGTCCTGATGCTGACGGCGCTCTCGGACGTCGAGCACCGGGTCGCGGGGCTCGACGCCGGCGCCGACGACTACCTACCGAAGCCATTCGCGTTCGAGGAGCTCGTGGCCCGGCTCCGGGCGCTCCTGCGCCGCCCCCCGCTCTCGGACGTGGAGCGGGTCGTCCGCGTCGGCCCCCTCGCGCTCGACGGCGAGCGCCGACGGGCGACGATGATCGGAACAGCCGGCGAGGCCGTCCTGAACCTCCGCCCGAAGGAGTACGCGATGCTGGAGGTGTTCATGCGGAGCGCCGACGCGGCCCTCTCGCGGACGGTGCTCGCCGAGCGGGTCTGGGGCGACGCGCTCTACGTCACCGACAACGCCCTCGACGTGACCGTGAGCGGGCTCCGCCAGCGGCTCGACGACGCGGTCAAGGCGTCCGGCGCGGCCGACGCCCCGCGCGTCGAGACGATCCGGGGCGTCGGCTACCGGATGGTGCCTGGTAAGACCGCCAGTGGCGCGACGTGAGCGCCGCGTCGCGTTCTTCCGGCATGGCCCGCCTCCGCACCCTCCCCATCTCGGCCCGGCTTGCGCTGTGGTACGCGCTGACGCTGCTCCTGCTCCTGAGCGCGTTCGCCGTGTTCTGCTACGTCGGGTTCCACGCCGCCGCGCACCGCTCGTTCGACCGCCACCTCGACCACGAGTGGGGCGTGATCGAGCCGCTCCTCACGGTCGGGCCGGACGGCGTGGACGCCGGGGCGCTAGAGGAAACGGAGGCCGTGGCGACCCGGCTCGACGGACCGAGCGGGACGTACGTCCGCGTGCTCTCGCCCGAGGGCCGGGTGACCTACCAATCGGAGAACGTCGGGCGGCACCCGGCGCTGGGCGTCGCGCTCCCCGAGGGCGGCGTCCTGCGCCTGAGCCGGACCTGGGACGACGAGCCCGCGCGGTCGCTCGTCGCGCCGGTCCGGGGTCCGGGCGGGGACGTGGCGGGGTACGTCGAGGTCACGGGGATCGAGTGGAGCCGCCACCGCGAGCTCCGCGACTTGGGGCGGATGCTCGCGCTCGGCGTGGCGCTGAGCGTGCTATTCGCGCTCGGGGCAGGGTGGTGGCTCGCGCGCCGCGCGCTCCGGCCCGTGGCCGTGCTGACCGAGGCGGCCGACCGGATGGCCGGCGACGGGGCGCGGCTGGGCGGCCGGCTGCCGTCGTAGTTCGAGACGCGCGACGAGCTGACGGACCTGGCCGAGACGTTCAACGGGCTCCTCGCCCGGCTGGAGGCGTCGGTCGCGCGCGAGCGGCGGTTCACGGCGAACGCCGCCCACGAGCTGATGACGCCGCTGGCGACGCTCCGGAGCGAGGCCGAGGTCGCGCTCCGCCGCGAGCGCGAGCCGGAGGCCTACCGCGAGACGCTGGGCCGGGTCGTCGAGGACGTAGCCGAGATGACGGGGACGGTTCAGGGCCTCCTCGAGCTCGCCCGCGCCGAGTCGCTCGTCCGGACGCCCGACGCCCGCGTCGACCTCGGCGCGCTCGTCCGCCAGCGCGTCGAGCGGGTGCGGAGCGACGCCGACGCCAAGGGTTTGTCCCTCACGGTCGACGCCGACGACGACGTCCGGATCGCGGCGGAGACCGCCCCCCTCGCACAGGTCGTCGACAATCTGGTCTCGAACGCGGTCAAGTACACGCCGACCGGTGGCCGGGTCCACGTCACGCTGCGTCACCGGGACCTGGACGGGCGGCACCTGGACGCGGCCCGGCTCGAGGTGACGGACTCCGGCCCGGGGTTCGACGACGCCACGTGCGAGCGGCTGTTCGACCGGTTCTTCCGGGCCGACACGCCGGAGGTCCAGGCCGAGTCAGGGAGCGGGCTCGGGCTCGCGATCGTCAAAGCCATCGTCGAGGGGTACGGTGGCGAGGTGGGGTGCGAGAGTGGTGGGCCGGGGCAGGGGGCCACGTTCTGGGCGGCGCTGCCTTGCCTGGATACCGCCTAAGGTCCGGCGCTCGGACGACGAACCCAGTCGAGGTCCCGCTCAGACCGGGCGCCTGAGACGTCGGCCCACCCGAGCGCGCGGAGGAGTACGCGGTCGGGTAGGGTCTCTAGGCGCTGCGCCTCACAGAAGAACTCGTCGGCGGCGGAGACCGCCCCGTCGCCGTGGACGACGATGTCTCCGGGTGTGAGGAACGGATAGCCGAGGGCGATCTGGACGGGACCGGTGGGGCCGTCGGTGCCAGCGAACCGAGCGAGGAACTGGCGACGTTCGAAGAACGGGGGCGCGGAGGGCCACTTGCAACCGTACAACGCAGGACCCGGAGGTTGAAGCGATGCGCTAGGGTTCTTCCGTCTCCGTGAGGTAGGATTGATCGAAGTCGGGGTGGGGTGCCAGCGGGCGGTCCACGACCCGGATGGCTGTGGGCTCGGCCTCATGCCACGCTTGGCGGACACTCCGGACGGCCTCGTTGACCTCCTCGCACTGCTCGGCGTCGAGGTAGAAGGCGTGCTTGCGAAGCCAGGCCTCGGTGCGACAGAATAGCGTCCGGCTCTCGTGGGGGTTCTCGCGGTGGTGGCGGAGGTCTGCGAGCCGCGTCTCGATCTCGGCGAGATCGAGTTGGGGACGCAGTGCGGGGAGGGCATCGACCATCCCGTCCTCGGAGACGACGACGGCTAGCGTGCGGTGGCCGAGGTCGCGCGCGGCGGTCTCGACGTACCGGTGAGCCGAGTTGTAGCGGGCGCCTCGGCCGGGATCGCCGCCGTCCGCCGCCATGCCGTCCAGGATGGCACCAACGGCGTGGCAGGTCCCGGCGGCGTCCACGAGGACCGCCCCGTCGATGGCCGAGACGGCGTGGACGAGAGCGGGCGTGAGGGTGACCGGCTCGACCGGCGTGCTCTGGGCGGCGAGCCGGGCAGCCTCGGACGCGGCCCCGGTGGAGACAACGAGGAGAGTCCCGTGGCGTTGGCGGCGCGCGGCCTCGACGGCGGTCCACAGGGCGTCTGGGTCGAGGTCACCGGGCGACCCGAGAACCCGTTTGACCAAGGTGTCGAAGTCGGCGCGCTGGATGGGGTCGCGTGGGAGCTCGGGGATGCCGCCGGCGACGCGCATGAGCGGGACCCCGGCGTGGCGGAGCTCCCAGGCGTTTCCTTTGAGAAAGACGACCTCGAAGACGCGCTCCTCGGATGGGTCATCGTCCGGGTCGGCCGTGCCGAGCCCGTAGATCCCCGCTACTGGCGTGGCGAGGAGGTCGAGTTGGGAGGTCGCCATCTCGACGAGCTTGCGGGCCGCCCGGCCCGCCTTCAACGGGACCGGCGACTCGAGCGTCAGCGTGCGCCGGACCCCGGTCCCGTCCTTGTCGGTGAGTAGGAGCCGCCCTTTCCCCTCGGCCCCCTCGTAGCGAAGCGCTGAGACCGCGTCGACTTGGTCGTAGAGGTCGTCGTTCTGCCCGCCCCAGGCGAGGCGCCGACCTGGGTTGGTCATGAGGCGGCGCCCCGCGTTCCGCAGGAGATCGGCGGGTCCCCGTCCGGAGAGCCACATGCCAGGCTCGGACCGACTGAGCTCGTCGGTGCATTTGTCGAGGAACGTTTGGATTGTGGCCTCGACCAGTGAGGTCGGCACGACAAACCGGTGGAGGTAGTCGGCCTGGTGGAGCCGAGGGTGAGCCTCCAGAGCGCCCCGGTCAAGGTGGAGCACGCACGTGACGAGGTGGTGTTCGACGGGTTGGGGAAACGAGGCGAAGAAGGCTCGGTCGGGCCGGTGCAGGGCCAGCGTCCGCGCGACGCCTTCGGAGAACGCGCGCCAACGGACCCGTCGCTTGCAGTTTTGCTCAGCGACGGGGTGCGAATGAATTATCTCGTTCTCGGGGTCGTCCCGCTGTGCCTGTTCGACCTGCTCGGCGAGGCCGTCAAGCTGGTCGAGTGGGATGTCGCCGTCCTCGGGGTCCACGCACAGGGGGTGGCGGTTGCTCTCGGAGCCGAGTCGGCCACCGACGAGGACGACCTCGGGGTCCAGGGCAGGGTCCAGAGCGCCGAACAGCGACTCGGCAGAGACTTTCGCCGAGATCTGGAAGTCACGCTGGTAGCCCCACATGAAGAGGCGGATCGTGTTCGGCATGGGGCTGGACGGGTAGGATCAGGAGGCGAACGGCAGGACTGGAAGCCGACCTGAGCGGCTTTTCAGGTTGAGACCGGGACCAGGCACGGTAAGGTCGGTAGTCAACCCCTCTCCTTCACCTCATCCGAAATGACAGCGACGACGTGGTACTGGATCGGCACAGCGGCGATGGCGCTCGGCTCGGTCGTGTTCGGGCTCGGCGCGGCGAGGGCTGAGCACCGCCCGCGCGAGATCCTCTACACGCTGAACTTCTTCATCTGCCTCGTCGCGTTCGCGCTCTACCTCACGATGGCGATGGGGTTCGGGGCGTTCGTCTCGGCCGACGGGACGAAGACGACGTGGGTCCGCTACGCCACGTGGGGGCTCACGACGCCGCTCCTGCTCCTCGACCTCACGCTCATCGCGTCGAGCCGGAACGTGCTGGCGGCCCAGCTCATCGGGGCCAATACGTTCATGATCGGGACCGGGTTCATCGCGACACTGCTCCCCGAGGACGCGCGGGCGCTTACGTGGTATGTCGTCTCGTGCGGGGCCTATCTCGGCGTGGCCTACATGCTCCTCGGACCGTACCGGCGGAGCGCGGTCGCGGCCCACCCCCGGTCGGTCAGCGCGTTCCGGCGCCTAGTGACGGTCCACGTGTTCCTGTGGACGCTGTATCCGGTTGTCTGGCTGATCTCGCCCGAGGGCCTCGACGTGGTCGGTGACACGTGGGAGGCCGGGCTATTCACGGCCCTGGACGTTGTAGCGAAGGTGGGCTTCGGGCTGCTGGCGCTGAACACGCTCGCGACCGTGGCGCAGAACGGGGAGTTCCTGGGCGACGAGGCCGACCACCGCACTACCGTGCCACGCCGACCCCTCGGCACGCACCCCGCCTGACGTGCCTGCCCTCCTCGGACTCGCGGGAGCGGCCGTCGTCGCGCTCGCGCTCGTTGACGCGCTCTGGACGACGGTAGCGCCTCGGGGCGCGGGGCCGGTCTCAGGCCGGATTGGGCGGGGCGTCTACACGCTGGGTAAGGCGGTCGGCTCCGGCCGGGCGCCGGGCTGGGTCGGGCCAACCACGCTCGTGGCCGCTTTTTTGTGGTGGGTCGGCGCGCTGTGGCTGGGGTGGTGGCTGGTCTTCTCGGCCGACCCCGCCTCGGTCGTAGACCCGAAGACGGGGGCGCCTGCTGACGCTTGGTCGCGGGCGTACGTGGTGGGCACGTACCTCTGGACGCTCGGGCTCGGCGCGCTGTGGGCGCCGGGGTCGGGCGGCTGGGGCGTCGTCGCGAGCGCCGCCGCGCTCAACGGATTCGCGGTTGTGACGCTCGTCGTGACCTACGTGCTCCAGGTGGTCGGGGCGGTAACGGGCGCGCGCCAGCTCGCCGGCGCGGCGCACGCGCTGGGCGAGACGCCCCAGGCCGTCGTGACGGGCGCCTGGACCGGCTCGGGCTTCGACGGCCTGGCGGCCCACCTGGCGAACCTCGTCCCGCTCGTAGAGGCGCACGGGAGGCGACACGAAGCGTACCCGGCTCTCCACTTCTTCCAGAGCGAAGAGCGACGGACCTCGGCGCCCGTCATGCTGGCCGTCCTGGACGAGGCGCTGCTCCTGCTCGCCGGCGGCGTGGGACTCTCGGCCCGGATGGCACCGGCGGAAGTGGAGCCACTCCGGGGCGTGCTGGGAGCGTACCTGGACACGCTCAGCGCGTCGTTCGTGGACGCGGCGGACGAGGCGCCAGAGGCCCCTCCTCTCGGTTCTCTGACGGCGGGGGGGGTGCCGGTCGCGGAGGCAGCCGAGTTCGCACGGTCGGTGGAGCGTCAGCGCCAGAGGCGGCGGCGTCTGCTGGGGTTGGTGCGGGACGCGGGGCGTGGGTGGGCGGACGTCGTGGCCCCGTAGCGCCCGCCGCTACGCGGGCGCTCGCCCGACGGGCGCCAGAGCGGCCACGGCGTCGCCGACGCTCTCGACGACGGCCTCCACACGGTCCCCGTCGTCGCCGGACGAGCGTTCCGGCGTTCGGTCCACGATGAGGAGGCGCGTGCGCACAGAGGTCCCGTACGGGCGGTAGACGGCGCCGCCGACCTCGACGTCGGCCCGGAGCTGGAACGGGTGGGCCTCAATGGCTTCGAAGAACGGCCGATGCGTTGGCTTGCCGCGGCGGACGCCTGCGCTGAGTACGGCCACCAGCCGCCCGCCCGGGTCGAGGCGCCGGAGCGCCTGGAGCACGTGGTCGGTCCCGACCGTCGGGATTCGGCGGCGTCCGAGCCGCCCGGCGGTCTGGGAGAACGGCGGGTTCATGAGCACCACGTCGGCACGGGCCTCTGGCGGAAGGATGGCGTCGAGGTGGTCGGCGTTCTCGCGTGTGAGCGCCTGAGATGGGTTCTGGTCAGCCTCGGCAAGGAGCACCGCCAGCAGGTCGGCCCGGCGCCCGCACAGCTCGTTGGCGTGGACCGTGGCGCCCGCCGCGAGGGCGAACGCGCAGAGCGCGCCGGTCCCGGCGGAGGGCTCCAGGACGCGGTGCCCCTCCCCCACCCCGGCAATCCAGGCGCACAACCCGGCGTAGGCAGCTGGCGTCGAGAACTGCTGGTAGTCGATCTGCGCAGCCGTCCGGCGCGTCTGGCTGGGCAGGAGCGCCGAGAGCCGTTCGACCTCGGCGAGCGCGTCGCGGACGCCAGAGGCCTCTTTCTGAAGCGGCCCGACGGTACGGAGCAGGTGGAGGTGAAGCCCGAGCTCGGCGGCGTCGTAGGCGTCGCGGGGCGTGAAGGCGCCCTGGGCGAGCGTCCCGCCGCAGGCGTTGGCTGCGAGCGCGAAGAGGTCGGCCGACGAGAGCGGTGCCGACTCGGCGACGGAGAGCTGGACGGATCGCGCGAGGCTTACGGTCGCGCTGGACGGGTTCAGATCGTGGTTCATGGCAGGCGTGGAGGAGGTCCGATGCGTAGGCGGTGCCGACGGTGCGTCACTGGGGATCGCGCCGGTGGCACCGCCGACCGGATCCACCGCGTAAACCGCTCGCCCACACTGCAAGCCCCTACACATCTGTTTCTGATTGACTTGCGATTCAATCAATGTCACCACATCGCCTCCCAGTGCTCACGTCAGGAGATTCTTTGGATCCAGTTATCACCTGGAGGTGTAAACTGACACCCGCTCCGTCACACAACCTCCGCCGTGCTCTACCCCCGCCAGTCCGAGCTCCTCGGCCTCATCCGGGACGCCGTCCGCAGGCGCGGCGCGGCGCCGAACGGCCGCGAGCTCGCGCGCCGGATGGGGCTCAAGGGCACGTCGGCCGTCTACGCCCACCTCCGCAAGCTCGAAGAGGCTGGGTTCGTCCGGCTCACGTCGGGCGGGCGGGGCGTCCCGCTCCAGATCGAGCTGACCGACGAGGGCGAGCGGAGCGGGCGGGCGCGTCTCTGGCCCCGGCTCGGGACCATCCCGGCTGGCCCCATCACGGAGGTCTCGTACCAGGCCGACGAGTTCGTCGCCACGCTCCCCGACCTCGTCCCCCAGATGCGGCCGGGCGACTACCTCCTCGATGTCGAGGGGTACTCGATGATCGAGGCCGGCATCGCGCCCGGCATGACGCTCGTGATGCGGCCCGACGTCGCCCCGACCGAGACCGACGTGTGCTCGGTCTACGTCGAGGGCGAGGGGAACACGCTCAAGCGCGTCGTCCGCGACGGGTCCTACGTCCGCCTCGTCGCGGCCAACCCTGAGTTCCCCGAGCAGCGGGTGCCCGCGCGGGCCGTCCGGGTCCAGGGCGTCGCTGTAGCGGCGCTCGCGGTCCGCGCCTTCCGATAACTGTCCCCTTCCCCGCCACGTCCGATGATCCGCACGGCCCAACCGACCCGGTACACGCTTCCTGCTCGCTCTATCCGCACCGAGGCCGACGCTGAGCGCGCCGTCTACGCCGACCTCCGCACGATGGCGAGGCGGCTCCGATCGCGGGAGGACCCTGGGATCACGCTCGGAACGACCGGGCTCGTCCACGAGGCCTACCTCGCACTCCAGCGGGAGTCCACGCGCGAGGCCAGCGCGATCGGGCGGGGCGACGCCGTGCCGCTGGGGCTTTACGCGCGAGCGATGCGGAACGTGCTCGTTAGCGCGGCCCGGAAACGGCGGGCGGACAAGCGCGGCGGCGGCACGCGCGCACTCTCGCTGAGCGACCACGACGTCCGGGCGGGCTCGGACCCTATGGGAGCCGAGGGGTGGGCCGCGCTCGCCGTCGACCTCGACGTGGCGATGGAGCGGCTTCGGCGCGTCGGTCCCCGAGGGGAGCGGCTGCGCCGGGTGGTCGAGCTCAAGTTCTTCGCGGGGCTCGAGATCGCAGAGATCGCCTCGGCGACGGGGACGAGCCCGGCGACTGTGAAACGCGACTGGGAGAAGGCTCGGACGCTGCTCTACGCCTACGTCTCTGAGGACGCGGTCTCCGGGGTGCCAACCTCAGAGGCTGCCCAAGCCCCAAAGGCCCGATGAAGCCCCTCCCCGCCCAACGGGACGGCGGGGACGCCGCCGAGCACCGCGCCGACGAGCCGCACGCCGTTGGCGCCCTCCGGCGCAGGATCGCCGAAGCGTCTGGCGGAGACCCCGTGGGCCGCTACGTTCGCGTGGACGGGGTGCTCCTCGACCTACTCTTGGACTCGGCCGACCAGGCCGCGGCGATCGCGACGGCCCGATCGCTCTCACCCGAGCTGGGCGCGCGGGCCGAGCGGCTCGCGTGGGCCTTCTCCGCCGCGCCAGAGGCCGACTTCCTGGCGCGGCCTGCCGCCGAGTCGTTCGCGGCCTCCGTCGCCGACCCCGCGCTGACGCCCGGCGACGCCGTGGGCGAGTACCGCGTCGCACGCGAGGTCGGACGCGGCGGGATGGGCGTCGTCTACCTCGCCGAGCGGCCGGACGTGGGTCTACAGGCCGCCGTTAAGGTGCTATCGGGTCCGGTCCTCCGGAGCGAGGCCGAGGACCCCGACGCCGAGCGATTCCTGGAGGAGCGGCGGCACCTCGCGGGCCTTTGCCACCCCAACGTCGCCCGGCTCTACGACGCGGGGTTCACGGCCGACGGGCGGCCCTACTTCGCGATGGAGCACGTCGACGGCGAGCCCGTGACGACCTACGCCGACCGAAGGGGGCTCCGGCTCCGCGACCGGCTCTCGCTCTTCGGGCAGGTCTGCGCGGCCGTCCGCCATGCCCACGGACGCGGGGTGGTCCACGGCGACGTGAAGCCCGAGAACGTGCTCGTGGCCGACGACGATGAGGGCCGCCCAGTTGCCAAGCTCCTCGACTTCGGCGTAGCCACGCGCTGGCGCTCAGGGGGCGACGGGTCTACGACTGCGACGTGGCGGCCGTTCACGTACGGCTTCGCCGCCCCCGAGATCGTGGCCGGGGGAGAGCCGAGCCGCGCCTCGGACGTGTACGCACTTGGAGCGCTGCTCTACGAGCTCGCCGGGCCGTACCTGGAGGCGGAGGACCCGCTCCGTCCGGTCATCGCCCGCGCGATGAGCGACGACGTGGGCCGCCGCCCGCCGTCCGTGGCCGACCTCTCGGCCGAGCTCCGCGCGCTCGCTATGGACGCCGCTCCTGGGAGCCCTGTGACGGGCACTGACGCGGGCGGTCCACTGACGCCACGGGTCCAACCGTGGGTCGTCGGCGTCGCCCTCGGGGCGGTCGCAGCGCTGGTGGGGGCGGCAGCCCTCGGGCGCAGCCGACGGTAGCCTCCGCCGCGCCGACCGCCTCAGCGCCGACCGCGTCTGACGCCGAAGTGCCGGGCCTCGAGGGCGAACTTCCCTCCCCTGCCCCGCTCGGTCTCTTCCAGGTGGCGCCTCAGCGCCTCCTGGACCACATCGTTCTGGCTTAGCCCCCCCTCCTCGGCCGCCGCCCGGACCTTCGCGCGCATCCAGGCCGGGACGTTCCAGTTGCCCTGGACGATCCGCTCGTACTCGCCGTCGCCCGGCGCAGGCGTCTCGGCCCGCTGGACGGGCTTGGCCGGGCCTACGGCGCTGTCGGACCGTGCCTTCTTTGGCCTGGACTTCTTGTGAGACTCGGCCGCGGCCGGCTCGTTCGAGACGGGCGCAGTGGCGGTGCCGAACGCGCCGTCGAAGGCGGTCCCCTCCGTCGTGGCGGGGCCGATGTTGAGGCGGGGCTTGCGAGACTTCGCCATAGGTACTAGGGTCTAGACGTTAGGTGCTAGGGGCTACACGATCCGCGGCGACGGCCGCGCCTCGATCTCGTCGGCCAGCGCGGCATAGTCCTGGGCCGCCGTCGACGAGGGGTCGTAGAACGGAAGCGGGACGCGTGCCATCTCGGCCTCACGGACGCGGACGGTCTCCCGGATGTAGGTCTTGAGCCCCCCTTCCCCGTCTGGGCCTGTGATCTGCTGCGCGACATACTCGGCGAGGTCGAGGTCGTGGTGGCTCGACACGTTGACGCGCGTCGCGAACGCGCCTGAGACCGGCGTCGTCCCGAACCGCTTGGAGAGCTCGACGACGTCGACGAGCCCGTCGAGCGCGCCGCGCCCCGACGCGACGGGCACGTAGACCTCGTCGGCGGACGCGAGCGTGGCCGTGACGAGCGCCGACGCCTGGGGCGGCGAGTCGATGACGACGAAGTCGTTGTCCGCCTCGACGGCGTCGAGCAGCGCGACGAGCCGGTTGGCGAGCCGGGCGACGGCCTGGCCCTCGAACTGGACGAGCTGGCGGCTGGCCGGGACGAGGTGGAGCGCGCCGCCGTTCTCGGCGAGCGGCTTGTCCCAGAGCCCCGCGGGGCGGAGCACGGCAGCCTCGGCTTCGATCTCGCCCTTGAGGTACTGCGCCGCGGCGTGGGACGGGTCGAGCCCGGCCGACTTGGTCAGCGTCGCCTGCGGGTCGAGATCGACTAGCAAGACGCGACGGCCACGACGAGCCAGTTCGGCCGCGACGGCGAGCGAGGAGGTCGTCTTGGACGAGCCGCCCTTGAGGTTGCTGAAGGCGATGACGCGCACGGGGGGAGGGGGGAAATAGCCTAGCCCCTAGATACTACTGGCTAGGGTCTATTGTCGAGAGTCTAGACACTAGATACAACAATCTGGGGCTCTCGTGAGCCCTCGGGATCCGAAATGGCGCTGAGCGAGATGAGTAGAGCCTAGGGTCTAGATGCTAGAAGAACGTGGAGTACCGCGCTGCCAGGACGCCCGTTGGGCGCGCCGCCTGCGTCTGTGGTCCGTTGCGCTCGGCACAGCCGTGCTCGTCGTGGCGGTGGGGACACTGCTCGGCGTCCGCGTCAACACCACGCCCAGCCTTCCGAGAGGGCTCTACATCGCCTCGGCACTGGGAGAGCGCCCGGTCGCACGGGGCGACTTGGTGGCCGCGTGCCCGGACACGGCAGCGATCCAACGTCTCGGCCGGTACTGGACGAACGGGCGGTGTCCCGGAGGCACCGGTCGCCCCAACGGCGTCCGCCCGCTCGCGAAGCCGGCCGCGGGCCTCCCAGGCGACACCGTCCGCGTCGACCGCAGCGGCGTCTGGGTAGGGGGGAGGCTCCTGCCGTCGAGCGCGCCGCTCGTCCGCGACCGTGCGGGACGGCGCGTCCGGCCCGAACTCGGGGTGCGCGTCCTCGGACCTGGCGAGTACTGGCTTCACTCGGGGCGGGTGCCCACGTCGATCGACTCCCGCTACGCAGGCCCCGTCCGCGTCGTCCTCGAACGGCTCCGGCCGCTCTGGACGGAGGACTGAGCCTCGGCGCGGCCGGGGCGCGCTCTACCCGTCGGACCCGCCCGGCCGCCTCTCCGAACGAGGTGACAGCCCGGTGAGCGTAGCCCGAGGCGGGTCCCGACTTCCCCAACCCCGTCCGTGCCCACGTCCTCCCGCCCTCAACAGACCCCGGCCGGCGCCGACGGGAGCACCGAAGCGGGGCGTGAGGGCCGCTACCGCGAGCTCATGGAGCGGTACCTCGGCCCGCGCGTCGTCGAGGCCTTCGCCGACGACGACGTAACCGAGGTCTACGTCAACGGCGACGGCCGGCTGCGTCTCGACACGCACTCACGGGGCAAGGTGCTCGCGGGCGTCCAGCTCCGCGCCGCCCGCGTTGAGCAGTTCCTGCACGCCGTGGCCGCCTTCCACGGCGACGCGCTCCACGGCGGCACGCCGACCGTCCAGGCCGAGCTCCCCGACGCCACGTTCGGGGGCGCCCGCCTCCAGGGCTTCCTATCGCCACTGGCGGAGGCCTCGTGCTTCGTGATCCGCAAGCGGGCCTCGCGCGTGTTCGACCTCGACAGCTACGTCCCCACCGTGATGACGGCAAAACAGCGGACCGCGCTCCGCGACGCCGTCGTGGCCCACGAGAACATCCTGGTCTGCGGAGGGACCGGATCGGGCAAGACGACGCTCTGCAACGCGCTCTTGAAGGAGATGACCGACCTGTTCCCCGAGGAGCGGATCGTGGTCCTGGAGGACACGGGCGAGCTCCAGTGCGCGGCCGACGACCACTTGCAGCTCCGAACCTCCGACGACGTGTCGCTCGCCGACCTCGTCCGGCACACGCTCCGCTGCACGCCCGACCGAATCGTCGTGGGCGAGGTCCGCGACGAGGCGGCGCTCCACCTCTTGGACGCCTGGGCGACGGGCCACCCCGGCGGGTGCGCGACGCTCCACGCGACGACGGCGCTCGGG